>NZ_JBICJS010000034.1:0-32684 GCF_043103305.1 Pseudomonas sp. YQ_5
CCCGCGCGGCGCATCGCGAGCGAAGCTCGCTCCTACATTTGTTGCAACGTGCCGAGCCTGTTACGCCATGGTTGCCAGCCTTTGTGCATGGCTTGAGCCTTACAAACAAGGCTGACAACCATGGCCTCACAGGCCTGGCCACGTTGCAACAAATGTAGGAGCGAGCTTCGCTCGCGATGCGCCGCGCGGGCGGCGCTCGATTTGCGCCCCACCACCAACCTCAAGACCTACACCCCGAACCCACCCGAAATGTCAGCCTTTTTCAGCCGGCGCCGAACTCAACTCAAACGGGCTGCTGCTGCGTCGCTGATTACGGTCTTCCCGCGGCGTGGCGCCAAAGAAGTTACGGTAGGCACTGGAAAAATGCGGCCCCGAGGAGAAGCCACAGGACAGCCCGATCTGAATGATCGACTTGCTGGTCTGCATCAGCATCTGCCGCGCCTTGTTCAACCGCAACTCCAGATAGTACTGGCTGGGAACGCGGTTCAGATACTGCTTGAAGATACGCTCCAACTGCCGACGCGATACGCACACATGCTGGGCAATTTCGTCGGTGGTCAGCGGCTCTTCGATGTTGGCTTCCATCAGCAACACAGCCTGAGTCAGCTTGGGATGACTCGAACCCAGGCGGTTCTGCAGCGGGATACGCTGGCGCTCGCCACCCTCGCGGATGCGCTCCACCACCAGCTCTTCCGACACTGCCCCAGCCAGCTCAGCCCCGTGATCGCGCGCCAGCACCGCCAGCAGCAGGTCGGTCACGGCCATACCGCCGCAGGCAGTCAGACGGTCGCGATCCCAGTCGAACAGGTGGCTGGTGGCGATGACCTTGGGGAAGCGCTCGGCAAAGTCATCCTGCCAGCGCCAGTGCACGGCTGCCCGGTAACCATCGAGCAGGCCCAGCATTGCCAGCGGATATACCCCCGCCGACAGGCCACCGATCAGGCAGCCACTGCGCGCCAGCTGCTTGAGCGCCGTTGAGAAGGCAGCCCCCATTGCCGCTGGCGGCTCGTCGGCCAGCAGAAATAGCTTGTGGCAACCCTCCAGGCGGCCGAGCCACGGCTCGCCCGGCAGACGCCAGGCGCCTTCCTGCGCAGGCTCGGCCTGCAGGAAGACCAACTCGTAGACCACATCCGGATGCACCCGCTGCGCCACCAGCAACACTTCCTCGGCCAATGCCAGGGTCAAGGGCCTGGTGCTGGGCCAGATGAGAAAACCGATTCGCTGGGTGGTCATAGGGTACGGTCCGAAACCTGAGGTCGTTCGAGTCTGTGCGCCGGGTCAGGCTGCGCTCGCCGCGCAGCATGCCCTATTCTGGTGCAAAAATGCAGCTTTTACTTCAGGCTGCCGGAGAGGAACTGCTTCAGGCGCTCCGACTGCGGGTTGGCCAGCACTTCACGCGGGCAGCCGGTTTCTTCCACCAGGCCTTTGTGCAGGAATACCAACTGGTTGGACACCTCGCGGGCAAAGCCCATTTCGTGGGTCACCACCACCATGGTCCGCCCCTCCTGGGCCAGCGCCTGCATCACCTTGAGCACATCACCCACCAGCTCAGGGTCGAGCGCCGAGGTTGGCTCGTCGAACAGCATGACCTCCGGCTCCATGGCCAGCGCGCGGGCAATTGCCACACGTTGTTGCTCACCACCCGACATATGCCCGGGGAAGGCATCCTTGCGGTGGGCGACGCCGACTTTGGCCAGGTAGTGCTCGGCCTTTTCCAGGGCTTCCTTCTTGTTCACGCCCAGCACGTGCACCGGCGCTTCGATGATGTTCTCAAGCGCTGTCATGTGCGACCACAGGTTGAAGTGCTGGAACACCATCGACAGGCGCGAGCGCATCCGCTGCAATTGACGCGGGTCGGCAGCCTTCAACGCGCCATCCTTGCCGGCGACCAGTTTCAGCTCTTCGTTGTTGAGCAGGATCTTGCCGGCGTGCGGCTGCTCCAGCAGGTTGATGCAGCGCAGGAAGGTCGACTTGCCCGAACCGCTGGAGCCGATGATGCTGATGACGTCGCCGGCCTTGGCCGCCAGCGACACACCCTTGAGCACTTCGTGGCTGCCGTAGCGCTTGTGCAGGTCTTGGACTTCGAGTTTGTACATGCTGTCGATTCTCACAAAGCGGTCAGTGCTTGCGCGGCGCCAGGTAGCCGAGCCAGCGGCGTTCGGCCATCTTGAACAGGCGCACCAGGATGAAGGTCAGGCACAGGTAGAACACGCCCGCCGTGATGTAGGCCTCGAAAGGCAGGTAATACTGGGCATTGACCGTGCGCGCAGCACCGGTGATGTCGATCAGGGTAACGATCGACGCCAGGCTGGTGGTCTGCAGCATCATGATCACTTCATTGCTGTATTGCGGCAGCGCCCGACGCAGTGCCGAGGGCAGCAGGATGCGGCGGTACATTTTCATGCGCGACATGCCCATGGCCTTGGCGGCCTCGATCTCGCCATGCGGCGTGGCCTTGAGGCTGCCGGCAATGATTTCGGCGGTATAGGCACTGGTATTGATGCCGAATGCCAGGCAGGCGCAGAAGGTGGCACTGGACAGCAGCGGCCAGAAGATACTCTCGCGCACCGCCTCGAACTGGGCCAGGCCGTAGTAGATCAGGAACAACTGCACCAGCATCGGCGTGCCACGGATGACGTAGGTGTACAGCCATGCAGCAAGGTTGACCACCGGCTGCCTGGATACCCGCATCAGGCCCAGCGGAATGGCTGCCAACAGGCCGAAGAAAAGCGAAATTGCCAGCAGCTTCAGGGTGGTCAGCAGGCCGCCGAAGTACATCGGCAGCGCTTCCCAGACGACGTTGTAGTCGAAGATCATAGTTCAGCCACCTTGACGCCCACCGAGTAGCGGCGCTCCAGATACTTCAGGGCCAGCAGCGAGACACTGGTCAGCACCAGGTACAGCGCCGCCACTGCCAGGAAGAAGGTGAAGGGTTCGCGGGTGGCGTCAGCCGCCTGCTTGGCCTTGAACATCATGTCCTGCAAGCCGACGACCGAGATCAGCGCAGTAGCCTTGGTCAGCACCAGCCAGTTGTTGGTGAAGCCCGGAATGGCCAGGCGAATCATTTGCGGCACCTGGATGCGGAAGAACACTTGGCGGGGGCTCATGCCATACGCCACACCCGCCTCGGCCTGGCCTTTGGGAATGCCCAGGAAGGCCCCGCGGAAGGTCTCCGAGAGGTAGGCGCCAAAAATGAAGCCCAGGGTACCGATACCCGCAACCAGCGGGTTCAGGTCGATGTAGTCTTCGTAACCGACCAGCGGCGCCACCCGGTTGATGATGTCCTGCCCGCCATAGAAGATCAGCAGGATCAGGACCAGGTCCGGAATACCACGGATCACCGTGGAATACAGATCGCCCAGCCAGGCCAGCCAGCGCACTGGCGACAAACGCAGCGCCACACCGATCAGGCCGAGTACGATGGCCAGGGCCATCGACGACAGGGCGAGCTGTAGCGTCAGCCACGCCCCGTCGAGGATGACTGCCCCGTAGCCTTTCAACATGATGAGGTCCTCGACCTAGAGAATGAAAAATGGTGCAAACCCCAGAGCCTCTGCTGTTTGCACCATTGCACAGGTGAAACCCGACGTCTTACTTCGAGTCTGGACCGTAGATGTCGAAATTGAAGTACTTGCTCTCGATTTCTTTGTACTTGCCGTTGGCACGGATGGCGTCGATAGCCGCGTTGATGCGGTCGACATTGGCCTTGTCACCCTTGCGCACGGCGATACCGATACCGTCACCGAAGTACTTGGCGTCGGTAAAGGCCGGACCTACGAACGCAAAGCCCTTGCCGGCATCAGTCTTGAGGAAGCCGTCTTCCAGCAGGGTGGCGTCAGCCACGGTGCCGTCGAGACGACCCGCTGCAACGTCCAGGTAGATTTCGTTCTGGGTACCGTAAGGCACCACGGTGGCACCTTTGGCGCCCAGCACTTCCTTGGCGAAGCGGTCGTGAATGGAGCCGCGCTGCACGCCGATCTTCTTGCCTTTCAGCTCGTCCAGGCTGTCGCTGACAGTGGTGCCGTCCTTCATGACCAGGCGCGCCGGAGTCAGGTAGTAGCGCTTGGTGAAGTCGACCGACTTCTTGCGGTCATCGGTGATCGACATGGACGACAGAATGGCGTCGATCTTGCGCACCTTCAGCGCCGGGATCAGGCCATCGAATTCCTGCTCGACCCAGGTGCACTTGGTTTTCATCTCTTCGCACAGGGCGTTGCCGATATCGTAGTCAAAGCCGGCAATGCTGCCGTCAGGTTGCTTGAAGGCGAAGGGTGGGTAAGCAGCTTCGATACCGATTTTCAGCGGTTTTTCATCAGCCTGCGACACCAGGGAAAACACAGACAGCGCCAGGGCGCCAAGCAGTGCGAGCTTCTTCATCAGGTAACTCCATCGGTACGGGGCAATACAAGGCAGGTAACGGCTGCCCGATATGCGAATGAGTACAACGCGAGCCGCGCAGGGTTCGACCAAGGCCGCATACCACGAGCGAGTGAGTGGCATTTTAACGACAGCCCGGTAGTCGATATTTCTTCAAAGCGACAACTACTTATAGAAGCGCCTGAAACCGCCGCGGGCGATGTTGACAGCCAGTGCAGAATATGCAATGGCGCAAGAAATAGAACCTATAGACCTAGCAATTCCTGGGCCTATTATTGGCAAAGCCTTGTACGACGGCAAGTGTAGCGTGCCGCGATGCACAAAATGCCGACCCCGACGCACCGAAACGGGCCGGAATTGTTTCCTCGCGCCCCGAACCTGTGCGGGGCCGGTGACAGAACAGTTACCGATGATTGTCGGGTAACAATGCAAAAGCGGGCTTGCCCGCGAATGCGTGAGGTCAGGGTACAGCTTAGCCTGAACTGACGCATTCGCGGGCAAGCCCGCTCCTACAGGGGGTATTGCCGGGGAGGGGTTAGGCCGAAGCCAGGCTCATCGCCTTGTGTGTGTCGATCAGGTGCTGCACCACACTCGGATCGGCCAAGGTCGAGATATCGCCCAGCGCGTCGTATTCACCGGTGGCAATCTTGCGCAGGATGCGGCGCATGATCTTACCCGAGCGGGTCTTCGGCAGCCCCGGCGCCCACTGGATCACATCCGGCGAAGCAATCGGCCCAATCTCCTTGCGCACCCAGTTCTTCAGCTCCAGGCGCAATTGCTCACTGGCCTCGATGCCGGCATTGAGGGTGACATACACATAAATGCCCTGCCCTTTGATGTCATGCGGCACGCCAACCACTGCAGCCTCGGCAACCTTCGAGTGCGCGACCATGGCGCTTTCGATCTCGGCAGTCCCCATGCGGTGGCCGGACACGTTGAGCACGTCATCCACGCGGCCGGTGATCCAGTAGTAGCCATCCTCGTCACGGCGCGCACCGTCGCCGGTGAAGTACATGCCGCGGAAGGTCTTGAAGTAGGTGTCGACGAAGCGATCGTGGTCGCCGTACAGCGAACGCGACTGACCCGGCCAGGAATCGAGGATTACCAGGTTGCCTTCGGCAGCACCGTCGATCAGGTTGCCCAGGTTATCGACCAGTGCCGGCACCACCCCGAAGAACGGACGGGTCGCCGAACCCGGCTTGAGGGCAGTGGCGCCAGGCAGCGGACTGATCAGGATGCCGCCGGTCTCAGTCTGCCACCAGGTGTCGACGATCGGGCAACGCTCCTTGCCGACGGTCTTGTAGTACCAGTTCCAGGCCTCAGGATTGATCGGCTCACCCACCGACCCCAGCAGGCGCAGGCTGGAACCGTCGGCGCCCTCAACAGCTGCCTGCCCTTCAGCCATCATGGCGCGAATGGCAGTTGGCGCTGTGTAGAGGATGTTGACCTTATGCTTGTCGACGATCTTCGATACGCGGGTAATGTCCGGGTAGTTCGGCACGCCCTCGAACAGCAAGGTGGTGGCGCCGTTGGCCAGCGGGCCGTAGACGATATAGCTGTGGCCGGTGACCCAACCGACGTCGGCGGTGCACCAGTACACCTCGCCCGGACGGTAATCGAATACGCGTTCATGGGTCAGCGCGGCGTAAACCAGGTAACCGCCTGTGGTGTGCAGCACGCCCTTCGGCTTGCCGGTGGAGCCGGAGGTATAAAGGATGAACAGCGCCTCTTCAGCACCCATTTCTTTGGGTGCGCAGTGGCTGGAAGCCACTTTCATCAGGTCTTCGTACCAGATGTCGCGATGCTGGTGCCAGGCAATGTCGCCACCGGTGCGCTTGCACACGATGATTTTCTGCACGCTGCTGGTTTCAGGGTTGGTCAGCGCCAGGTCGACGTTGGCCTTGAGCGGGGTACGACGACCACCACGCACGCCTTCATCGGCAGTGATCACCACCTTGGACTCGCAGTCGATGATGCGACCAGCCAGCGCCTCGGGCGAGAAGCCACCAAACACCACCGAGTGAATCGCACCAATACGGGCACAGGCCAGCATGGCGACCACAGCCTCGGGAATCATCGGCATATAGATGGTGACCACGTCACCACGGTGCACATCCTGGCCACGCAGGGCATTGGCGAACTTGCAGACCTGCTCGTGCAACTCGCGGTAGGTGATGTTGCGGTGCTCGGAAGGGTCGTCACCTTCCCAGATGATGGCTAACTGGTCACCGCGCTCTTCAAGGTGGCGGTCCAGGCAGTTGGAGGAAACGTTCAGAGTGCCGTCGGCGAACCATTTGATATCGACATGGTGGTCGTCGAAGGAGGTCTGCTTGACCTTGGTGAACGGCTTGATCCAGTCGATACGCTGGGCCTGCTCGCGCCAGAAGCCGTCCGGGTTGATCACCGATTGCTGGTACATGGCCTTGTAGGTGGCCTCGTCGGTCAGGGTAGTGGCCGCAACCTCGGGACGAACGGGATACAGTGGAGCCGCACTCATCTGTGTTACCTCGGTGTAATAGTTGTTTTTGTATGGAACCGTTTGTAACTGTACCAGAGCGACAAAAGCCATTCGACGTTGGTAGTAATTTGGTACTCCCGTTCCGGCAAAGCGCTCTGGCGCGGGCATTACAGCCCCTTCGGAGAAAAACGAGGGGCTTTGGCACAGGATTGTTACAGATTCTGTCAAAACACTTTATCAAAACACCCACTGTTTCAGCGTTGGCCACCGCCATAAAATTCATCTCGCCAGCAACGGCAAGGCGATTAACAACTGGTAACAGCCCCCACGAAGGCAAGCGTTAATCTCCCTCTAATCCCGATAGTTAAAACTCGCTGTACTCGCGGCGCCATAAGCGCCGCGTGCCCCCTCACGACCTTAGACAGGTAAATAGAAAATGAAAGCTTTACTGGTATTGGTACTTGGCAGTCTTTGCGGCGCGGCGATGGCCGGTGAAGCAAAAGATGCCGAGCAGATTCCGGTTGAACAGTACAGTTACTCGCAGCACCTGGACATCGCCCGCGTCATCTCCATGAGCGAAGTGCCCAATGTGTGCGAAGTCGTGCCAGCCCGCATGACCTATGAAGACTCCAAGGGCCAGAGACACATTCTCGAATACCGTGTGATGGGGAACGGCTGCTCTAACGGCTGACACCTTGTGAATTGGGGGCCCTGTGGGCCCCTTCGCGGGTGAACCCGCGAAGCATTCACCACCCGATTAACAGGCTATTAACTTACAGCCATTTAATCAGTCGACTTGCCCAAGGAATAATCCCTTAACTTGTTGGCAATCGTCGTGTGCGAAACACCCAGTCTTTTTCCCAAAGCCCGACTACTGGGAAACTCTCCCATCAAACTTTCCAGCACCGCCTTTTCAAAACGCCCTACAATTTGCGAAAGGTCCCCTTCCAGCGAAAACTCGCCCAACGGTTGCCGCGCGCCATAATCCGGCAAACGAATATGCTCGCTTTTAACCACGCCGCCGTCACACAACGAAACGGCCTGGAACAAGACGTTTTCCAACTGCCTTACATTACCTGGCCAGTGATACTGCCCAAGTTTGTCCATTGCCGCCGGCGCCAGGCGCGGCATGGCGCAACCAATCTGCCGACTGGCCTGATCAAGAAAATGCTGCACCAACCCCTCCAGGCCATCCATGCACTCGCGCAAAGGCGGAATGTGCAGCGACAGTACGTTGAGGCGGTGATACAGGTCCTGGCGAAACTCGCCACGGGCACATAACTCGGACAAATCCACCTGGGTTGCACAAATCACCCGTACATCCAGGTAGACCTCTTCATCGCTACCTACCCGACGGAAGCAGCCGTCCTGCAAAAAGCGCAGCAGCTTTACCTGCAGGCGCGGGCTCATCTCCCCCACACCGTCAAGGAACAGCGTGCCGCCAGCGGTCAACTCCAGCAGCCCCAGCTTGCCTTCGGCGCGTGCCCCTTCAAATGCCCCAGGGCCGTAACCGAACAGCTCGGTCTCGGCCATCGATTCGGGCAGCCCGGCGCAGTTGAGGGCCATCAGCGGCGACTGGCCACGCGGGCTGGCCAGGTGGCAGGCACGCGCCAGCAACTCTTTGCCGGTACCGGTTTCGCCCTCGATCAACAACGGTGCATCCAGCGGCGCCATGCGCCGCGCTTCACGCACCACCGCAGCCATCACACGCGAGCTCTGGAAGATGCTGTCGAAGCCGCGCAGCTCTTGCTTGCGCACATTGTAGATACGCTCGCCGATCCGGTCGGCGCGGTGCAGGGTAAGCACCGCGCCGGCCAGCGCCTCGCTGTCATCGTGCTCGGACTGCAGCGGTGCGATATCGGCCAGGAACACATCACCTTTGACTTTGATGCGCAAGCCATTGATGCGCGACTTGTTGGCCCGAACCAGTTCCGGTAAGTCGAAGTCTTCTACATAGCGCGCCAGCGGCATGCCCGGCACTTCATCAACACGCACGCCAAGCAACTGCGCGGCTGCACGGTTGGCGGCAACGATGCTGCCGCCCATGTCGATCGACAACACCGGGAAGTCCAGCGCCCCCAGCAACGCATTCAGCTCCATGTGCCGGCGTTCGCTGGGCATCAGGCCCACGCGCTTGACGCCGAATACCCCGGCAATCGCCTCGAACTTCGGCCGCAGGGCCTGAAATTGCAGGTTGATCAGGTTCGGGCAATGCAGGTAGATGGCGTTGCCATGGTCACCGCCCACCTCGCCGCGCAGCACGTTGATGCCGTACTCCACCAGCAGGTTGAGGATGTCGCGCAGGATGCCAATGCGGTTCTGGCAATGGACTTTGATACGCATGAGGGCTCTCGAAGCGCCAATGTTTTTCAACACCGCGCAGAAAAGTCGTAAAGATAAGCTGACAAAAACAAGGTTTCCACCAGCCAGATGCCTCGAATTTTCCGACACTTGCTGGGTTTTGTAAAATTATCGTTACGAAAACCCACATCAGCACCCTTCGCGGCCGAAGCCCGCCCCCGTGCAAAACCGCTGGTGAAGGGATATTCCTTTAGGCATGTCCTGCACATAACAAGAAAAGCCCTCACCAGGAGAGCCTCATGAAACAGACGCAATACGTGGCACGCGAGCCCGATGCGCATGGTTTTATCGATTACCCGCAGCAAGAGCATGCGGTGTGGAACACCCTGATCACCCGACAGCTGAAAGTGATCGAAGGCCGTGCGTGCCAGGAATACCTGGACGGCATCGACCAGCTGAAGTTGCCGCATGACCGCATTCCGCAACTGGGCGAGATCAACAAGGTGCTGGGCGCCACCACCGGCTGGCAGGTTGCCCGGGTACCGGCGCTGATCCCCTTCCAGACCTTCTTCGAGCTGCTGGCCAGCAAGCGCTTTCCAGTCGCCACCTTCATCCGCACCCCGGAAGAGCTGGACTACCTGCAAGAGCCGGATATCTTCCACGAGATATTCGGCCACTGCCCGCTGCTGACCAATCCTTGGTTCGCCGAGTTTACCCACACCTACGGCAAGCTCGGCCTGGCCGCGACCAAGGAACAACGTGTGTACCTGGCGCGCTTGTACTGGATGACCATCGAGTTTGGCCTGATGGAAACCGCGCAAGGCCGCAAAATCTATGGTGGTGGCATCCTCTCGTCGCCGAAAGAGACCGTCTACAGTCTGTCCGACGAGCCTGAGCACCAGGCCTTCGACCCGATTGAGGCCATGCGTACGCCCTACCGCATCGACATTCTGCAACCGGTGTATTTCGTGCTGCCGAACATGAAGCGCCTGTTCGACCTGGCCCACGAAGACATCATGGGCATGGTCCACAAAGCCATGCAGCTGGGTCTGCATGCACCGAAGTTTCCACCCAAAGTCGCTGCCTGAGCGACTTTGCCGATAACAACTCGAACCGGAAAACACCTCATGAATGCCTTGAACCAAGCCCATTGCGAAGCCTGCCGCGCCGATGCCCCGAAAGTCACCGACGAAGAGCTGGCCGAGCTGATCCGCGAAATCCCGGACTGGAACATCGAAGTACGTGACGGCCACATGGAGCTGGAGCGCGTGTTTCTGTTCAAGAACTTCAAGCACGCCCTGGCGTTCACCAATGCCGTGGGCGAAATCGCCGAGGCCGAAGGCCACCACCCAGGGCTGCTGACTGAATGGGGCAAGGTCACCGTGACCTGGTGGAGCCACTCGATCAAAGGCCTGCACCGCAACGACTTCATCATGTGCGCACGCACTGACAAGGTGGCGGAAACGGCTGAAGGCCGGAAGTAATCAACCGAAAGGGGCCAGCGGCCCCTTTTTTCATGGGGCATTTGTGCGTTGTTCGCCCGCAAAACCGACAAGCGACCAGGAAAAAAACCAAACTGTCATCCAGACTTGTGTATCCTGCCCCAGCTTTTTGAAGCTCCAAACGCGCCTGGCGCAGACTTTTCACTCACACTTGCGAGGAACGACGAGATGCATGAAATCCCGAATCTTCCCTTCCCAAGCCTGAACCCAGAAGAGCCATCCGTGACCGTTCACGCCGAACCGGCACCTGCCGCCGAGCAGGATGGTGACGATCAATCCAGCGCTGACCAGGAATAACTGCGCATCCCCGGCTGTGTGAAAACGGCTGACCTGCGGGCTACCCCCGTCATCACGTTTTCACACCGTCTAAAATCAACGTCGTAACAACCCACTACCACCTGCCCCGCCCCTACCCCACACAGACTCGCGCCTCCTACCGCAAAGAGGCAGAAATGCGCCAGCCGCTCAAGCGCTCGACGCCCTGCTGCATTCGTCCATGTTCACCCGATGGGCCGGCTTCGTCCTGCCGCGCTTGCGGCTGGATTACTCGCAAGCCGAGTTCAGTGTGACCTGGATGCTCGATTACACCAACTGACTACAGGCTGACAGCTGCGCCCGCAAACACCCTTGCTGTGGTTAAGATGGCGGCACACACCGCCATTCTTACCGCAGCAACGGATCCCCAATGCCAGCACGCAGTCCCACGTCCCTTGCCGTCACTGGGCAAGTCGTCTCCATCGTCCTGTTCACCTTCATCGGCTACCTGAACATCGGCATCCCTCTGGCCGTGTTGCCCGGCTATGTGCACAACGACCTGGGGTTCAGTGCCGTGGTCGCCGGCCTGGTGATCAGCGTGCAGTACCTGGCCACCCTGCTCAGCCGCCCTGGCGCCAGCCGCATCATCGATAACCACGGCAGCAAGAAGGCGGTCATGTATGGCCTGGCCGGCTGCGGGCTCAGCGGGGTATTCATGCTGGCCTGCGCCTTTCTCACCCATCTGCCTTGGCTGAGCCTGGCTTGCCTGCTGATCGGCCGCCTGGTGCTGGGCAGCGCCGAAAGCCTGGTAGGCTCGGGTGCGATCGGCTGGGGCATTGGCCGGGTGGGTGCCGCAAACACGGCCAAGGTCATCTCCTGGAACGGCATCGCCAGCTATGGTGCGTTGGCCATCGGCGCCCCACTGGGTGTGCTGATGGTCAAAGGCCTCGGGCTGTGGAGCATGGGTGTGAGCATCATCCTGCTGTGCGTACTCGGTTTGCTGCTGGCCTGGCCCAAGCAAGCCGCACCCATCGTCAGCGGTATACGCCTGCCGTTCCTGCGGGTGCTGGGCAAGGTATTTCCGCATGGCTCGGGGCTGGCCTTGGGCTCGATCGGCTTTGGCACCATCGCCACCTTCATCACCCTGTACTACGCAAGCCGTGGCTGGGCCAATGCGGCACTGACCCTGAGCCTGTTCGGCGCCAGTTTCATCAGCGCACGACTGCTCTTTGGCAACCTGATCAATCGCATCGGTGGCTTCAGGGTGGCAATCGCCTGCTTGTCGGTGGAAATGCTCGGGCTGTTGATGCTGTGGCTGGCACCCAACGCCGAACTGGCCTTGGCGGGGGCTGCACTGAGCGGGTTTGGTTTCTCGCTGGTGTTTCCGGCGTTGGGCGTGGAGGCAGTGAACCAAGTGTCGGCAGCTAACCGCGGGGCGGCGGTGGGGGCTTATTCGCTGTTCATCGACTTGTCACTGGGGGTGACCGGGCCATTGGTCGGTGCGGTGGCGGCGGGGTTCGGCTTTGCTTCGATGTTTCTGTTCGCGGCGGCTGCGGCAGCGTGCGGGTTGGTGTTGAGCCTCTATCTGTACCGCCAGGCGCGCCGTGACAGGGACCGTACAACAGAAGCCTGAAAGCCGCTGACCGCCTCTTCGCGGGCAACCCCGCCCGCCTGGTTTGCACGATCCCCGTACCGCGAAGGGCTGCAAAGCAGCCCCCAAGGCCCTGAAACTTAGCGCTGAGCGTACTGCAACACCACCTCAAGCGGGTGACGCATCTTCCGCTCGGTCATGCGCTTGACCTGGCTACGGCACGAGTAACCGGTCGCCAGCGGCTCCCCTTCCTTGTCCAGTTTGGTCGCCCAGCTCTGCTCGAATATGACCCGAGAGGTTTCCTGGTTGCGGGCTTCGTGCCCGTAGGTACCGGACATACCGCAGCAACCCGTGGCCTCGGTCACCAGCTTCAGCCCCAGACGGGCGAACACCTGCTCCCACTGCCGGGTGCTGGCCGGCACGTTGGTCTTCTCGGTGCAGTGCGCCATCAGGCGGAAACTGCCCGGTGCGGTCGGCGCCTGCTCGGGCAGCACATCCATCAGCCATTCCTGCGGCAGCAGCACCTGCGGGCAACCCTCCAGGCCTGGCACCTTCTGGTACTCCTGGCGATACACCAGCGTCATCGCCGGGTCCAGCCCCACCAGCGGCACGCCGCAATCGGCCAGGGCCTTGAGCTGCGTGGCGTTGCGGATCGCCGCCTTGGCAAATGCGCCAAGGAAACCCTGTACGTGCAACGGCTTGCCGTTGGCGCTGTACGGTGCCAGGAATACCCGGTGGCCCAGCCGGTGGGCAAGGTCGATGAAGGCCGACAGCAGCGGCGTTTCGAAGTAGCGGGTGAAGGCGTCCTGCACCAGCACGATGCTGCGTTCGCGCTGGGCCGGGGTCAGCTCGCGCAAGGCCGGCACCGTGGCCATGCCAACGCGGCAACGGGTCAGGGTAGCCTGGAAGTTGAAGCGGCTGATCAGCGGGCTGTCGACCATGCCTACCTTGTCGGCCAGCAGTTGGCTCACCCACTTCGAGCCCATCACCGCGTTGTACAGCCCCGGTGCGTGCGCCAGGTAGGGGATGGTGAACTCGAGCGAGCCGATCAGGTAGTCACGCAGCGGGCGCTGGTAGCGGCCGTGGTACAGCTCGAGGAAGCGCGAGCGGAAGTCCGGCACATTGACCTTGATCGGGCACTGCCCGGCGCACGACTTGCACGCCAGACAGCCGGCCATGGCGTCGTACACTTCATGGGAGAAGTCTTCCTGGCCCTGGTTGCGCGCGCGGTTGTTGCGCAGACGCGCCGGCAGGCCCTTGAGCCACGACACCTTGTTGCGCGCCGCAGCCAGCACATCAATGTTCGCCTCGCCCTGCAGGCGCAGCCACTCGCGCATTAGCGAGGCGCGGCCCTTGGGCGAATGCTGGCGTTCGCGGGTAGCCTTCCACGACGGGCACATGGCGTCGTTGGGGTCATAGTTGTAACAGGCGCCATTGCCGTTGCAGTGCACGGCGCTGGGGAAGTCCTGCCAAACGCGCTCGTCAATGGTACGGTCAAGGTCGCCGCGCAGGGTCACACCATCGACCGGGGTCAGGCCCTCGGCGCTGCCCGGCGGTGTGCAGATCTTGCCCGGGTTGAGCTGGTTGTGCGGGTCAAAGGCGCCCTTCAGGCGCTGCAAGGCCGGATACAGCTCGCCGAAGTACTCGGGCACGTATTCCGAGCGCAGGCCTTTGCCGTGCTCACCCCACAACAGGCCGCCATAACGCTTGGTCAGCGCGGCAACGGCGTCGGAAATCGGCTTGACCAGCGCAGCCTGCGCCGGGTCCTTCATGTCCAGTGCCGGGCGCACATGCAGCACGCCGGCATCGACGTGGCCAAACATGCCATAGGCCAGGCCGTAGCCATCGAGCAGTGCGCGGAAATCGGCGATGTAGTCGGCCAATTGCTCTGGCGGTACCGCGGTGTCTTCCACGAACGGCTGCGGGCGCACTTCGCCTTCGACGTTACCCAGCAGGCCCACCGAGCGCTTGCGCATGGTATAGACACGGGTGACTGCCTCGGCGCCTTCGGCCAAGGTGTGGCCCAGGCGCTCGACGCTGGTGTCGCTTTGCAGGTGCTGGATGAACGCCTGCACCTTGGCGTTGACCTCGGCCGGTTCGTCGCCGCAGAACTCCACCAGGTTGATGCCCAGCGTGGGGCGCTCGGGGTCCGCCGGGAAGTACTCGGCAACGCTGTGCCAGACGATGTCTTTCATCGCCAGCATCAGCACCTTGGAGTCGACCGTCTCGATCGACAGCGGCTTGTGCGCCATCAGCGCATTGGCATCGCGCAGCGCATCCATGAAGCTGGTGTAGCGTACGTTGACCAGCACCGCATACTTGGGAATCGGCAGCACGTTGAGCTTGGCTTCGACCACGTAGCCCAGCGAGCCCTCGGCGCCGCACAGCACGCTGTTGAGGTTGAAGCGGCCCTGCTCGTCGCGCAGGTGCGCCAGGTCGTAGCCGGTCAGGCAACGGTTGAGCTTGGGGAAGGTGGTTTCAATCAGTTCGGCCTGGGTTTCCTGAATTTCCCGGGCCATGCGGTACACCTCGCCGACCCGGCCCGGCGCGGCGCAGGCCTGCTCCAGCGCGGCATCGTCGATCGGCAGGCTGTGCAGGCGTTCGCCACCGAGCAGCACGCTGTGCAGCTCCAGCACGTGGTCGCGGGTTTTACCGTAGGTGCAGCTGCCCTGGCCACTGGCATCCGTGTTGATCATGCCGCCGACCGTGGCACGGTTGGAGGTGGACAGCTCAGGGGCGAAGAACAGCCCGTGCGGCTTGAGCGCAGCATTGAGCTGGTCCTTGACCGTACCGGCCTGTACCCGCACCCAGCGCTCTTCCACGTTGATTTCGAGAATGTTGTTCATGTGCCGCGACAGGTCGACGACGATACCGTCGGTCAGCGACTGGCCGTTGGTGCCGGTGCCACCACCGCGCGGGGTCAGCTTGACCTGCTGGAAGCGCGGCTCGCCCATCAGCGTGGCGACCCGTGCCACATCGTCGGCATCCAGCGGGAATACCGCCGCCTGCGGCAAACGCTGGTAAATCGAGTTGTCGGTGGCCAGTACCGTGCGGGTTGCGTAGTCGGCACTGATCTGACCACGGAAGCCGCTGTTGCGCAGGGCTTCGAGGAATTCGGGGTAATTGGCGCTCGGTGCAACGGTGGACAGCTGGGCGATCATCGAAGGATGGCCTCTTGATATTGGCTAGATCACGGGATACCTGTCGCTCCAGCATGGGTTCAACCATGCAGGGATGACGTATAGGCCAATGTTCCTGTAGTTTCACGTCAGGGGCAAACGGATAATCCTGCCGCTATCAATGACTTTTATGAATGAATTACCGCCACCTGACTCCATCCATGTCACTGCTGCTGGCTTTCGAGGCCGCCGCCCGGCATGAAAGCTACACCCGCGCCGCCGCCGAACTGTCGCTGACCCAAAGCGCGGTCAGCCGCCAGGTACAGGCCCTGGAGCAGCAGTTGGGCCTGACACTGTTCCGTCGCGAGGGGCGCCAGGTGCAACTGACCGATGTCGGCCGCCTGTACCAGCGCGAGCTCAGCGAGGCACTGGGGCGCATCCGCAGCGCTACCTTGCAGGCACTGGCCTATCAATCGGGGGTGGGCACCTTACGCCTGGCTACCCTGCCAACATTCGGCTCGAAATGGCTGTTGCCGAGGCTGCATGCGTTCTACAGCGCTCACCCGGGCATGCTGGTGCACATTCATTCACGCATTGAAACCATCAACTTCGACACCAGCGAAATCGATGCCGCCATCGGTGTGGCCAGCCACGACCTGCCGGGGCTTGTCTGCCATCGCCTGCATGCCGAAGAACTGGTAGTGATCTTGCCGCCAGAGGCCGGCGCCGACAGCCAGGGCTGGAGCCCGGCCAGGATCAGCGAAGAGGTGCTGCTGAATGTGGCCAACAACCCGCATGCGTGGGGCGAGTGGTTTTCCCATCATGGCTTGCCGCATCGTGCGATGCGGCTGGGGCCCAGCTTCGAGCTGACCTCGCACCTGATCCAGGCGGTACGTGCCGGGATCGGGATCGGGCTGGTGCCGCGCATATTGGTGGAGGAGGAACTGGCCAAGGGGGAGCTGTACAGCCCGGGTGTGGCGTTTGCCAGCCAGCGCAGTTATTACCTGATCTACCCGCCAAGGAATGAGGCGCTGCCGTCATTGCGGGCATTCAGAGGCTGGTTGCTGGAGCAGATCTGATTTTTGGCGGGATCACCTGACTTGAGGGCAACGCTGTACCTGTAGGAGCGGGTTCACCCGCGAAAGGGCCCACACAGATAACAAAAAACCCGAAGCCAGTCACCTGACTCCGGGTTTTCACATACCGCCTATGGCGCCTTACTTGGCCACAGTCTCAACAGCACCGCCCGCATCAACCCGGCGACGCGACTTGACCATGTACACCACGAACATCGCAAGCAGCCACACCGGGATCGCATACACCGACACCTGGATGCCCGGGATCATCAGCATGATGCCGAGAATCAGCACCACGAAGGCCAGCACCACATAGTTGCCGTACGGGTACCACAGCGCCTTGAACAGCGGCTTCTGGCCGGTACGGTCAAGGTGCTGACGGAACTTCAGGTGCGAGTAGCTGATCATCGCCCAGTTGATGACCAGGGTGGCCACGACCAGCGACATCAGCAGTTCCAGCGCGTTTTGCGGCATCAGGTAGTTCAGCAGCACGGCAACGAAGGTCACGGCTGCCGACACCAGGATCGAACGCACTGGCACACCACGCTTGTCGACCTTGGCCAGCGCCGCCGGGGCATCGCCCTGCTCGGCCATACCCAGCAGCATGCGGGCGTTGCAGTAGGTGCCGCTGTTGTACACCGACAGCGCAGCAGTAAGCACCACGAAGTTCAGCAGGTTGGCAGCCACGTCACTGCCCAGCAGCGAGAACACTTGCACGAACGGGCTGCTGCCATAGCTGCCACCCGAGGCGTCGATGCTGGCGACCAGGGTGTCCCACGGGGTCAGCGACAGCAGTACCACCAGGGCACCGACATAGAAGATCAGGATGCGGTAGATGACCTGGTTGATCGCTTTGGGGATCACGGTCTTTGGCTTGTCGGCCTCGGCGGCGGTGAAGCCGAGCATTTCCAGGCCACCAAAGGAAAACATGATGAAAGCCAAGGCCATTACCAGCCCGCTGACACCATTGGGGAAGAAGCCGCCGTGTGACCACAGGTTGGCCACGGTGGCTTCAGGGCCGCCGCTGCCACTGGTCAGCAGGTAGGCACCCAGGCCGATCATGCTGACGATGGCGACCACCTTGATGATGGCGAACCAGAATTCGGCTTCACCGAAGAACTTCACGTTCATCAGGTTGATGGCGTTGATCAGCACGAAGAAGGCTGCCGCCGTGACCCAGGTGGGGATCTCCGGCCACCAGTAGTGGACATACTTGCCGACCGCCGAAAGCTCCGACATACCCACCAGGATATACAGCACCCAGCAGTTCCAGCCCGACAGGAAGCCGGCGAAACCACCCCAGTAGGTGTGGGCGAAATGGCTGAACGAGCCGGCCACCGGCTCTTCGACGATCATTTCACCCAGCTGGCGCATGATCATGAAGGCGATGAAGCCGCAGATGGCGTAGCCAAGGATCATCGACGGGCCGGCGGATTTCATCACGCCTGCCGAGCCGAGGAACAGGCCGGTACCAATCGCACCGCCGAGGGCGATCAACTGGATATGGCGGTTCTTCAGGCCCCGCTTTAGCTCGCCTGAATGCATGTTTTGTCCACTCATGAACGAAGTCACCTGCATTGTTTTTATCTGTGACGGAATCGGACCCACCGCGCTCGTGGCGCAGCGGAATGGGCAAGGTGGTTACCTTGGGTTTCTTGACCTCAGGTGCCGCCGGAGCGGGTCAACCAGGCGTGATCAAGAGTGCGCGGTACGCAAGAGAGTCACAGGTAAAACGCGGCGCACTGTATACCCCTGCAAACGCGCAGGCGTCAACGCGTTGCATCGTTTCCTCGGGGAAAAACGCAGCGTTCCTGTGGTACAGGCCTTCAAAGGCGGAGTGATCGGCGTACATGGCGCCTCCATTTGTTGTTTTGTCAGCCCGGCTCTGTGGGCGGGCTCGTGCACAAGGCAATGGCGGCTATAACACCGTGGGGACGGGGGTTTGGGCAAGGGTGGCTGGCGCCATGACGGCGGCTTTGGCACAGAGGCGCCGGCAAGGTTTGTTTACACGAACGGGCTTGATCTGAAACATGGACTGAAAACGGCCAGGCTCGTACAGATTTCTTTACAGGGCGGATCAAGAACTTGCCAGTCGTCCGAAAGTTCTTTTTGTTCAATATCTTGGGCCGTTTGGCCACATTCCCGCAGGCATAAAAAAACCAGCCCGAAGGCTGGTTCCTTGATCACCACGCTGGCTTATCAGCCACGCGGCTTGCCGCGACCACGGCCTGCCGGCTTGTCACCCTCAGGCTTGCCCGCACGCTTGCGCATCTCGCTCGGGCGCTCAGCCACCGTGCTGCCACGGTTGGTTTTACGCGGGGCTTCTTCACGCGGCTGACGCGCCGGACGTTCGCCAGTCGCGGCACCTTCGTGGGCCGGGCGCAGGTTGCGCACGCGCTCACCACGGCCCAGCGGGCGGGTCGACTTGCGCTGCAGGCGCTCCATCTTGTCCTTGGCCTTGAGCTTCATGGCTGGCAGCGCGACCGGCTGCAGGCCCACTTCGGCGGCGAGGATGTCGATTTCGCCCTGGGTCATTTCGCGCCAGCGGCCCATCGGCAGGTCAGAATTGAGGAACACCGGGCCGAAACGCACACGCTTCAGGCGGCTGACCACCATGCCCTGGGATTCCCACAGGCGACGCACCTCACGGTTACGACCTTCCATCACCACGCAGTGGTACCAGTGGTTGAAGCCTTCGCCACCCGGTGCCTTCTGGATATCGGTGAACTTGGCCGGGCCGTCTTCCAGCATTACGCCGGCTTTCAGGCGCTCGATCATCTCGTCATCGACCTCACCACGCACACGTACCGCGTACTCACGGTCCATCTCGTAGGACGGGTGCATCAGGCGGTTGGCCAACTCACCGTCAGTGGTGAACAGCAACAAGCCAGTGGTGTTGATGTCGAGACGACCGATGTTGATCCAGCGGCCTTCTTTTGGCCGTGGCAAGCGGTCGAACACGGTCGGGCGCCCTTCCGGGTCGTCACGGGTGCAGATTTCGCCGTCGGGTTTGTTGTACATGATCACCCGGCGGGTGGCCTCGGCGGCCTCCTCGCGCTTGATCAGCTTGCCGTCCACGGCGATGGCGTCGTGCAGGTCGACGCGCTGGCCAAGGGTAGCCTCGACGCCGTTGACCTTGATGCGACCCTGGCTGATCCAGGCCTCGACATCACGCCGCGAGCCCACGCCAATGCGCGCCAGCACTTTCTGCAGCTTTTCGCCGGATGGCGGGGTGATTTCGGTTTCTTTCAGGTCTTGCTCACTCATCTGGGCACCTCCCGGTGTAGGAATGAAAACAGGGTTCTGGCGACGAACGCGCCAAAAGGCCGCGCATCATACGCGGTTCATCAGGGGAACGCACTGGAGGGTAGAGGGTTTTGTGGGGCTGGGCATGATTTTCTGCCCAATGGGCTTTGTGCTGGCCACTTCGCGGGCACGCCCGCCCCTACAGGTACGCGCAACCTTCGGGACCTGTGATACCCCTGTGGGAGCGGGCGTGCCCGCGAAGAGGCCAGCACAGGCAACAGATCAATCAGGGCTGCACCTTGATCTCCTCCTCCACCGGAGGCTCAGGCTCTTCTCCCCGCAAATCATCAAAATCGGTTTTCAAGCCGTCTTCCATGGCATCCAGCTCCACCAACAGACTACGGAAGCTGGTCTCCTCTCTCGGCTCACCAACCTCCTCCTCCCCAAGGCTGGCATCCGCCAACGCCTGAAGGTGCGCAGGCACCGGCGCATCATCCGGGTCGAGTTGCGGCTCTGGTTCCATTTCGCGCAGCTCGGCCAAGGCCGGCAGGTCCTCAAGGCTCTTGAGGTTGAAATGATCGAGAAACGCCTTGGTGGTGGCGAACATCGCCGGCCGCCCGGGCACTTCGCGGTAGCCGACCACGCGAATCCACTCGCGCTCCATCATGGTCTTGATGATATTGCTGTTCACCGCAACGCCCCGCACATCCTCGATTTCACCACGGGTGATCGGCTGGCGGTAGGCAATCAGGGCCAGTGTCTCAAGCAGCGCTCGCGAATAGCGCTGCGGGCGCTCCTCCCACAGGCGCCCGACCCAAGGGGCATAATCCTCGCGAATCTGCAGGCGATAGCCGCTGGCCACCTCCTTGAGCTCGAAGGCACGGCCATCGCACGACTTGCCCAGCACCTCCAGGGCCTGCCTGAACACCTTTGGCTCAGGGCGCTCGGCCTCCTCGAACAGCTCGTACAGGCGCTCCAGGGATTGCGGCTTGCCCGAAGCGAGCAAGAAGGCTTCGATCAGCGACGCCAGGTCGCGGGGTTCATTCAGGTTCATCGGGTTCTTCAACTGGCGCCGGGCGAAGCCGCACGTGAATGGCGGCGAAAGGTTCATTCTGCACAAGTTCGATCAGCGATTCCTTCACCAGTTCGAGAATGGCCATGAAGGTCACCACCACCCCGAGCTTGCCCTCCTCGGCAGCAAACAGCGCGATGAACGGCACAAAGGCACCGCCCTTGAGGCGCTCCAGCACCTGGCTCATGCGCTCGCGGGTGGACAAGGTCTCACGGGTGATCTGATGGCTTTCGAACAGGTCGTTGCGGCGCATCACCTCGGCCATGGACACCAGCAGCTCTTCCAGGCTGACCTGAGGCAACAGCTTGCGTACCTTGGCCTGCGGCGCTTCCAGGCGCGGCACCACCACCTCGCGTCCGACCCGTGGCAATTCGTCGATGCCCTCGGCGGCGGCCTTGAAACGCTCGTACTCCTGCAGGCGGCGGATCAGCTCGGCGCGTGGGTCACCCTCCTCCTCCTCGACGTCGGCGGAGCGCGGCAGCAGCATGCGCGACTTGATCTCGGCCAGCATGGCAGCCATCACCAGGTATTCGGCGGCCAGCTCAAGGCGCACGCTTTTCATCAGTTCTACATAGCCCATGTACTGCCGGGTGATTTCGGCAACAGGGATGTCGAGGATGTCGATGTTCTGTTTGCGGATCAGGTACAGCAACAGGTCCAGCGGGCCTTCGAAAGCTTCGAGGATGACTTCAAGGGCGTCCGGCGGAATGTACAGGTCCAGCGGCAGCTCGGTCAGGGCTTCGCCATAGACCAGCGCCAGCTGCAGTTGCCGAGGCTCCTCGGCCCGTTCGGCCGGCGCCTCAAGCGCTTCCAGCTGGCTCACGCGTTGACCAGAAATGGCGTGGGGTCGCCACAACCTTCGCGGATCAGTTCCGGTTCCTCACCGGAGAGGTCGATGATGGTCGACGCCTTGAGGTCGCCGAACCCGCCATCGATCACCAGGTCGACATGGTGCTCCAGCCGTTCACGAATCTCGTAAGGGTCGGTCATCGGCTCGCTGTCGCCCGGCAGGATCAGGCTTACGCTCATCAGTGGCTCGCCCAACTCGGCCAGCAATGCAAGGGTGATGGCGTGGTCCGGCACACGCAGCCCGATGGTGCGACGCTTATCGTGCAACAGCAGGCGCGGCACTTCACGCGTGCCGTTGAGGATGAAGGTGTAAGGCCCCGGCACATGCGCCTTCAGCAAGCGGAAGGTGCCGGTGTCGACCTTGGCATACAACCCCAGTTGCGACATGTCGCAGCACATCAGGGTGAAGTTGTGCGACTTGTCCAGCCCGCGCAGGCGCCGTACCCGCTCGATTGCCGACTTGTCGCCGATCTGGCAACCCAGCGCATAGGCCGAATCCGTCGGATACACCACCACGCCACCCTTGCGGATGATCTCGACGGCCTGTTTTATCAGGCGCGCTTGTGGGTTCTCCGGATGAATCTGGAAAAATTGGCTCACGTAGTCTTCCTGTTCATAGCGCCAAAGGCTGTTCATGGCTGAATCGACGCCACAAAGGTGGCAGATCCTCGGGCAAAGGCCGATAGGCACCGATCTCGCCCCAGGTGCCGGGGCCGTGGAAGTCACTGCCAGCGCTTGCCAGCAGGCCGAACTCACGGGCAAGGATGGACATGGTGCCCACTTGCTCGGCAGGCATCATCCCGTTGACCACTTCAAGCGCCTGCCCTCCTGCCTGAATATAGTCGGCAATCAGCCGCCTGCGCTTGCTGCGTGTCAGGTCGTAGTGCATGGGATGCGCCAGGCTCACCCAGGCGTTGGACTGCCTCAGCGTGGCAACGGTTTCGTCGAGCGTCGGCCAGTGCTGCTTGACGTCGCCCAGCTTGCCGGCGCCCAGCCACTTGCGAAACGCTTCGCCACGGTCCTTGACGTGCCCGGCACGCACCAGATACTCGGCAAAATGCGGTCGCGCCGGGGCGTTGCCGCTGTCACCCAGTTCGTGTTGCACGGCGCGCGCGCCTTCAAGCGTGCCGGGCATGCCCTTGGCCGCCAGCCGTTTGTCGATTTCTTCGGCGCGCAGCCAGCGGCCGTTGTGCAACGCTTGAATCGCCGCCAGCAAGGGCGGTGCGTCGAGCGGGAAGTCATAGCCCAGCACATGGATGGTCGCGCCGCCCCACGTGCAAGACAGCTCCACCCCGCTGACCCAGCGCATCCCCAGGTCAGCGCAGGCCTGGCGCGCTTCGGCCAGGCCTTCGAGGGTGTCATGGTCGGTCAGTGCCAGCGCTTGCACCCCGTGCTCATGAGCCCGGGCAACCAGTACCGAAGGCGACAGGGCGCCGTCGGAGGCCGTGCTGTGACAGTGCAGATCAACATTCATAGAGGAGCGCTTTCGCTGGAATCGATGTTTGTTATTATGCCGTCACATCCCGATTCTGGCTGCCATTGTGAAACAATTCATCGATTTCATCCCGCTGCTGCTGTTCTTCATCGTCTACAAGCTCGACCCGCGCCCCATGGAAGTCGCCGGCCATCACTTCGATTTTGGCGGCATCTACAGCGCCACAGCCATGCTGATCGTCAGCTCGCTGGTCGTGTACGGTGCTCTGTTCCTGCGCCAGCGCAAGCTGGAAAAAGGCCAGTGGCTGACGTTGATCGCCTGCCTGGTGTTCGGTGGCCTGACCCTGACCTTCCACAGCGAAACCTTCCTCAAGTGGAAGGCCCCCGTCGTGAACTGGCTGTTCGCCCTGGGTTTTGCCGGCAGCCACTTCATCGGCGACCGGGTGTTGATCAAGCGCATCATGGGCCACGCCCTGACCCTGCCTGATGCCATCTGGGCGCGCCTGAACCTGGCCTGGATCGCTTTCTTCCTGTTCTGCGGCGCGGCCAACCTGTTCGTCGCCTTCACCTTCCAGGACTTCTGGGTGGACTTCAAGGTGTTCGGCAGCCTGGGCATGACCGTGATCTTCCTGGTGGCACAAGGCG
The DNA here is from genome assembly GCF_043103305.1 of Pseudomonas sp. YQ_5. NCBI lineage: Bacteria > Pseudomonadati > Pseudomonadota > Gammaproteobacteria > Pseudomonadales > Pseudomonadaceae > Pseudomonas > Pseudomonas sp. YQ_5. The sequence continues at coordinate 23,926 of NZ_JBICJS010000034.1, forward strand.
TGTACCTGTCGCGCCACCTGCACGATGACCCTTCTACCTCCAAACCCAAGGATTGACATGCTCTACGCCATTATCGCCAGCGACGTCGCAAACTCCCTGGAAAAGCGCCTGGCTGCCCGCCCGGCGCACATCGACCGCCTGCAGCAGCTCAAGGCCGAAGGCCGCGTGGTGCTGGCCGGCCCGCACCCGGCAATCGACAGCAACGACCCGGGCGAAGCGGGTTTCAGCGGTAGCCTGATCGTTGCCGAATTCGAGTCGCTGGCGGCGGCGCAGACCTGGGCCGATGCCGACCCGTACATCGCTGCCGGCGTATACGACAAGGTTGTGGTCAAGCCGTTCAAGCAAGTACTGCCCTGACCTGAGACGGCACGGCCCTCTTCGCGGGTAAACACGCGAAGAGGGCCGCGCGGTACCAGCAGTTATACTCAGGTCATCAGTCTGCGGTATCTTTGCCACTGGCGGGCCGAATCACCGCCGTCATTGGTTGAATTGAGTGAGTCATGAGCGAGCTGTTACTGATTGATGATGACCAGGAACTGTGCGAGCTGCTCGGCAGCTGGCTGACCCAGGAAGGGTTTTCCGTGCGTGCCTGCCACGATGGCCAGAGCGCACGCCAGGCCCTGGCTGAGCATGCCCCTGCTGCCGTGGTACTGGATGTGATGTTGCCCGACGGCAGTGGCCTGGAGCTTCTCAAGCAGCTGCGCAGCGAGCATGCCGAGCTGCCAGTGCTGATGCTGTCAGCACGCGGCGAGCCGCTGGACCGCATTCTCGGCCTGGAACTGGGCGCCGACGATTACCTGGCCAAACCCTGCGACCCGCGTGAGCTCACTGCCCGCCTGCGCGCGGTGCTGCGCCGCAGCCACCCCACCGCCACGACCAGCCAGATGGAGCTGGGTGACCTCGTCTACAGCCCTGCGCGCGGCGTGGTCAGCATCGATGGCCGCGAAATGACCCTGACCCTGTCCGAAAGCCGTGTTCTTGAGGCGCTGCTGCGTCAGCCCGGCGAGCCGCTGGACAAACAGGAGCTGGCGCAGATCGGCCTGGGCCGCAAACTGACCCTGTACGACCGCAGCCTGGACATGCATGTCAGCAACCTGCGCAAGAAGATCGGCCCACACGCCGATGGCCGGCCACGCATCGTGGCATTGCGTAGCCGTGGCTATTACTACTGCCTGTAAAACACCGGTGCCGCTGCGCGCTCCATTCGCGGCACAAGGCCCTACCGGCTCGGGCCAATCATCTTTACGTTGCCTTTACCCTCCCCTGACTGCGCTTGACGGTGATCTCCCTAGACTGTGCTCATCCGGTAATCACCGGCCTATGAAAGGAGAGACACCATGCGCAAGACCCTTATCGCCCTGATGTTCGCTGCCGCTCTGCCGACCGTGGCCATGGCCATGCCTGACGGCGGCCCGCGCCACGACGGCCCGCATCATCGCGGTGATGCGCCTTTCCACCAACTGGACCTGAGCCGCGAGCAGCGCCAGCAGATTGGCAAGCTGATGGGCGAGCAGATGCAGCAACGCCGCGACATCACCGAGCGCTACCTGTCCAAGCTGCCGGCCGCCGACCAGAAGGCCATGAAGGACGAGCTGAAAGCCAGCCGCGACAAGACCGACAGCGCGGTGCGCAACCTGCTCAAGCCTGACCAGCAGAAGAAGTTCGATGAACTGCAAAAGGAACGCGCCGCCAAGAAAGCCGAGTGGCAGGAGTTCCAGGCCTGGAAAGCTGAAAAAGGCGCCAAGGCCCAGTAAGCTGTTCGCCCCCTGCCCGGTCCGCATCACTGCGGGCCGGGCTTTTCCCGTTTAGGAGGTGCACTTGCGTTCTCTGTTCTGGCGCATCCTGGCCAGTTTCTGGCTGGCCATCACCCTGGTCGCAGGCCTGTCGATCCTGCTGGGGCACATGCTCAACCAGGACGCCTGGATCCTCAGCCGCCACCCGGGCCTGAATACCCTGGCCAGCAAGTGGACCAAGCACTATGAGCAGGAAGGCCTGGAGGCGGCCCAGCACTTTCTGGAACGACGCAAGGACCGCTACAAGATCGACGTGCAGGTGCTCGACGATAGCGGTGAGGCCGTGGTGCCGGGTACCTTCCCACGCCGTGCGGCAGCCTTCGAAGCGCGCCAGCACAATGACCAGCGGCGCTTGCCATGGCGCCGGCTGACCGAGGAATACACCAGCCCCGACACCGGCGAAACCTACTTGCTGATCTATCGCATTCCCCACCCGGCGCTGGATGCCTGGCACCGTGAAAGCCTGCTGTGGCCTCTCAGCGCACTGGGCATTGCCTTGGTCGTGCTGACCCTGTTCAGCCTGCTGGTGACGCTGTCCATAACCCGTCCGTTAAGCCGCCTGCGCAGCGCCGTACACGACCTGGGCCAGACCACCTATCAGCAGAACAGCCTGGCACGGCTGGCAGCGCGGCGCGACGAGTTTGGCGTGCTGGCCAAGGACTTCAACAAGATGGGCGCACGCCTGCAAAGCACCATTGGCAGCCAGCGCCAACTGCTACGCGATGTGTCCCACGAACTGCGCTCGCCGCTGGCCAGGCTGCGTATCGCCCTGGCGCTGGCCGAACGCGCCGAGCCTGAGCAGCGACAAGCGCTGTGGCCACGCCTGACCCGCGAGTGCGACCGCCTCGAAGACCTGATCAGCGAAATCCTCGCCCTGGCCCGAGTGGATGCCGAACAGGCTCACGCCGAACCGGTCGACATCAATGCCTTGCTCGGCAGCGTGCGCAAGGACGCCCTGCTGAGCGCGCCGGAGCAGGACGTGCGCCTGGAGGCGCAGCCGGGGTTAAGCTTGCAGGGTTGGCCAACGCTGATAGAGCGGGCCGTGGACAACCTGCTGCGCAATGCCCTGCGCTTCAACCCGGTCGGCCAGCCGATCGAGGTCAGCGCCGCACGCGAGCAGGACCGCATCGTGATCAGCGTACGTGACCATGGGCCTGGGGCGGCAGCGGAGCACCTGACGCAACTGGGCGAGCCGTTCTTCCGCGCGCCGGGGCAGGCAGCGCCGGGGCATGGCCTGGGGCTGGCGATTGCGCGCAAGGCAGCGGAGCGCCACGGCGGTAGCCTGGTGCTGGAGAATCATCCACAGGGTGGGTTTGTGGCCAGGCTGGAGTTGCCCTTGGCTGAAGCGGCAGGCAGTTGATGGGTGTAACGGCGCCTGGCCTCTTCGCGGGTAAACCCGCTCCTACAGGGGATGTGGATGCTGTTGCAGGAGCGGGTATACCCGCGAAGAGGCCAGAAGCCTTGATACATGAATCAGCCCAAGGCAGCCCTACTCACCCCAGCCACTGACGAAATCGGCAGTTGCCAGCACCGGCGCCGTACGCGGCTCGGTCAGCGGCGTGCCGACATACAGGTAGCCAATCAGCTCCTCGTTCTCGGCCAACCCCAACCCCTTGTGCACATGGGCGTCGAAAGCCATGTCACCGGTACGCCACACCGCGCCGATCCCCTGCGCGTGCGCAGCAATCAGAATACCGTGCGCCGCACAGCCCGCCGCCAGGCGTTGCTCGGACTTGGGCACCTTGAAGTGGTCCTGCAACCTGGCCACCACCACGATCAACAATGGCGCCCGCAGCGGCATGGCACGGGCCTTGTCCAAGGCTGCCTGGCTGGCATCGCCCTTGTGCTGCAAGGCTTCGGCGAACAACTCGCCCAGCTTCTCGCGACCCTGGCCTTCGATGGTAAGAAAACGCCACGGCCGCAGCTGGCCGTGGTCCGGGGCGCGCAGGGCAGCCTGGAACAGCGCCTCGCGCTGGGCGGCATTGGGCGCCGGGTCGGTCAGGCGTGGCACGGAAACACGGTTGAGCAATGCGTCGAGAGCCTCCATCGGCTACCCTCCTGGCAGTTGAATGTGCGGCCATTCTAGCGTTTACATCACCAGACCCATAGGTAGAATGGCGCCCTTCCGTTTCGAGTCTGAGCAGATCACATGGCGTTGCCGACCTTAAGGATCATTGGTTTCATCATCGGCATCTTCCTGATTACGCTGGCCGTGAGCATGGCCGTGCCCATGGCGACCCTGGTGATCTTCGAGCGCACCGGCGACATGCCGTCGTTTCTCTGGTCGAGCCTGATCACCTTCATCGCCGGCCTGGCCCTGGTGGTGCAGGGGCGCCCCGAGCATGTGCACCTGCGCCCGCGCGACATGTACCTGCTGACCGTCAGCAGCTGGCTGGTGGTGTGCGTGTTCGCCGCGCTACCGTTCCTGCTGACCCAGCACATCAGCTACACCGACGCCTTCTTCGAAAGCATGTCAGGCATCACCGCGACCGGCGCCACCGTGCTCAGCGGGCTCGACAACATGTCGCCGGGCATCCTCATGTGGCGCTCGATGCTGCACTGGCTCGGCGGTATCGGCTTCATCGCCATGGCGGTGGCGATCCTTCCGCTGCTGCGCATCGGCGGCATGCGCCTGTTCCAGACCGAATCGTCCGACCGCTCGGAAAAGGTCATGCCGCGCTCGCACATGGTCGCCAAGTCGATCGTCGGGGTTTACGTCGGCTTCTCGATACTGGGCGCGCTGGCCTTCTGGTGGGCGGGCATGAGCCCGTTCGATGCAATCAACCACGCCATGTCGGCAATCTCTACCGGCGGTTTCTCCACCTCCGACCAGTCATTGGCGAAATGGGATATCCCGGCCGTGCACTGGGTTGCAGTGGTGGTGATGATCATGGGCAGCCTGCCGTTCACCCTTTACGTAGCCACCCTGCGCGGCAACCGCAAGGCGCTGATCCGCGACCAGCAGGTGCAAGGCTTGCTGGGCATGCTGGTCGCCACCTGGCTGGTGTTGGGGACCTGGTATTGGTACAGCACCGACCTGCACTGGCTCGATGCCTTGCGCCACGTAGCGCTGAACGTGACCTCGGTGGTCACCACCACCGGCTTCTCTCTGGGTGACTACAGCCTGTGGGGCAACTTCTCGCTGATGCTGTTCTTCTACCTGGGCTTCGTTGGCGGCTGTTCCGGCTCGACCGCAGGCGGTATCAAGATTTTCCGCTTCCAGGTGGCCTACATCCTGCTCAAGGCCAGCCTCAACCAGCTGATTCACCCGCGCGCGGTGATCAAGCAGAAATACAACGGCCATCGCCTCGACGAAGACATCGTGCGTTCGATCCTGACGTTCTCGTTCTTCTTCGCCATCACCATCTGTGTCATGGCGCTGCTGCTGTCGTTGCTGGGCGTGGACTGGATGACCGCGCTGACCGGTGCGGCTGGCACGGTTTCGGGTGTAGGCCCGGGCCTGGGTGAAGTGATCGGCCCGTCGGGCAACTACGCCACGCTGCCTGACGCAGCCAAATGGATTCTGGCGACCGGCATGCTGCTGGGTCGCCTGGAAATCATCACGGTGCTGGTGTTGTGCATGCCGGCGTTCTGGCGTCACTGAGCACTTCGCCCTCCGCGCCCAGACGGGCGCGGTACTCGCTGGGCGTGGCATCGAACCAGCGGCGGAACGCACGATAGAAGTTGCTGGGGTCGGCAAAGCCCAGCAGATAGGCGGTTTCCAGCAAGGTCATGCCCGGCTGGGCCAGGTATTGTTCGGCCAGTTCACGGCGGGTGTCGTCAAGCAAGGTCTGGAAGCTGGTGCCTTCCTCCTGCAGCCGCCGTTGCAAGGTGCGCTGCGACAGATGCAGGGCCTGGGCCAGGGTTTCGCGCTTGGGCTCACCCTGCGGCAGGATGCGGCACAACACCTGGCGCACGCGGTGGCTGACCCGGCTTTCGGAGAAGCGTGCCAGGTACTCCCCGGCAAACCGGTCGTGCAGCACCGCCATGGCCTCGTTGGCGGTCGGCAGCGGCGCCTCCATATCGGCCCGCTCGAACACCAGCGCATCATGTGGGGCGCCGAACACCAGCGGTGAATGGAACGCCACCTTGTAAGGCTCGACATTCTTCGGCTGCGGCCCCTGCACAAGTACCCGCCGCGGCTGGACCGGCCGGCCACTGAGCCATTTGCACAGCGCCAGCGCACAGGCCAGCGACGCTTCGGCGCTATGCCGGGTCGGCGGCAGGTGGTCGCCGTGCACGGTCAGAATCAGCGAATAGCCCTCGGCGCCGAGGACGAAACTGAGATCGGAGCTTTCGGCGATGATGCGCTGGTAACGCACCAGACGCTCGAAGCCCTCGGCCAGGGTGCGGCTGGACATCAACGCATAGCCCACCACATGAAACGACGCCGGGCGGACCACCCGTGCCATGTTCAGGCCGATGGCCTCATTGCCCGACAGCTCCACCGCCAGTTGCCAGAGGCGGGTCATGGAATCTTGAGGGAAACGTGCATCAGGGTCATCGAGGGCGGCAAAGTCCAGCCCCAACTGCTTGAACATGGCTCTGCAATCCAGCCCTTCCAGTTCAAGTGCCTTCACGATCCCTGATGCCCAACTGGCTGACGTTGTTCTTTCGCTCATGACAGGCTTCTTTTACCAACCGCTCCAGCGGTGAACCCCAAGGATACTCATTTGGCGCCTATTGTCACTGGTAGGCCCCGTCAGTCACTCTAGACTCGAATCAGGCTCCACGCCGTGTATCTTGTCCAGAAGTATTAATTCCGGAGCACTGCCATGAACAGCACAGCGCAGTTTCGCAGTTTTGCCGAGTTCTATCCGTACTATCTGGGGGAGCACAGCAACCCCACCTGCCGCCGCCTGCACTTCGTCGGCACCAGCCTGGTGATAGCGCTGCTGGCCTACACCATTGGCAGTGGCAAATGGTTGCTGCTGCTGGCCGTGCCGGTGTTCGGCTATGGCTTTGCCTGGGTCGGGCATTTCTTTTTCGAGAAGAATCGGCCAGCGACCTTTACCTATCCGCTGTACAGCCTGGCAGGGGATTTCGTGATGTTCCGGGATATCCTGCTGGGCAAGCTCAGGCTGTAAGCATCTGAGGCCGCTTGGCGGCACTCTGCCCTCGGCCCTTAAGCCGGCTCGCGCAACGCCGCCACGGCCTGCGCTTCGGCCAACCGATACAGTTCGATGCTGCCATCCCAATGCTCGATCAGGGCCGTGCACGACTCCACCCAGTCCCCGCAATTGAGGTAGTCCACCTCACCCACCTTGCGGATCTCGGCATGGTGAATATGCCCGCACACCACCCCATGAAAACCACGGCGGGTGCACTCGTGGGCAATGGCGTTCTCGAAGTCGCTGATGAAGTTCACCGCGCCTTTCACCTTGTGCTTGAGGTACGCCGACAGCGACCAGTAACCATAGCCATAGCGCGCACGCCAGTGGTTGAGCCAGCGGTTGAGCACCAAGGTGAATTCGTAGGCGCGGTCACCCAGAAACGCCAGCCAGCGGTGGTAACGGGTAATCACATCGAACTGATCGCCATGGACCACCAGCAGTCGGCGGCCATCGGCCGTCAGGTGCTCGGCCTCGTCTACCAGCTGAATGTTGCCCAGAATCAACTTTGAGTAGCGGCGCAGGAATTCGTCATGGTTGCCGGTGACGTAGATCACCTCAGTACCGCGCTTGCTCATGGTCAGCAGCCGGCGGATCACGTTGGTGTGAGCTTGCGGCCAATAGATCCCGCCGCGCAGTTTCCAGCCATCGATGATATCGCCCACCAGGTAGACACGGTCAGCCTGGTAGCCCTTGAGAAATTGCGACAGGTGTTCGGCCTGGCAGTCGCGGGTACCCAGGTGCACGTCGGAGATCCACAGGGTACGCACGCGTTGCTTGCGCGAGGGGCGGGACAGTTCGGCATGGGTCATGGGCAGGCTCCGGCGCAGTTTGCTGGAGACTGGCAGGCGTACATGACAGCGCCATGGCAAAACAGTGACGAGTGATGGCGTGCAGGGATTGAGGCACAATGGGCGCCCGCCCTGCGAGGAAGCCCCCATGACCGCCGGCCCGATCCTCTCGCTGCGCCATTACCGCGACAGCCTGATCGCCCACAGCCACGAACACCCACAACTGGTGTTCGGCCTGCGCGGCCGCCTGGAGTTCGAGGTCCAGGGGCATGGCGCCGGCATCGATCGCCAGGGGCTGGTGGTGGTCCCGGCGGGTGCTCATCACACGTGCGCCAGCGATGCCGGCAGTGATTGCCTGGTGCTTGATGTGCCTGGGGAGCCTTGGCTGCGCGAGCACTTGGGCGAGCATGCCGATGCCAGCCGCCGCCTGCTCGACCGCCCCATCGCCCTGGGGCTGGATGAACGCCAGCAGCAACTGGTGGACTGGCTGGCGAGCAGCCCTGTACACGACCCATTGATCGCCAGGCAAGGCGCGGCACTGCTGCTGGCCAGCCTCAACGCCACGGCGGCAGCCAGCGTGCACACCAGCCAGCGCCTGCCCTACGCAGCCTTCGATGCGCATATCGAACAGCATGCTGCTTACCCGCTGCAGGTTGCCGACCTGGCGCGCATCGCCGGGCTGTCCAGTGCCCGGCTGCATGCGCGCTTTACCACTGAGTGCGGGATGACTCCGATGGACTACATTCGCCAGCGGCGTTTGCTCAAGGCGCGGCGGCTAATCGTGCAGACCGTGCTGCCGATGGTCGAGATAGCGGCGCAGGTGGGGTATAGCTCGCAAAGTGCCTTTTCAGCCGCGATGCTGCGGGCGTTCGGGTGTACACCTTTGGCTTTGCGGCGAGAGTCTGGCGATAACTGACAGCAGTCTTGCGACAGAATGTGTTTGCCTGAGGCTTTACACTTTGCCTTTATCGGCCCTTTCGCGGGTAAACCCGCTCCTACAGGATTTGCGCGGCCCTGAAGGTTGTGCACAACCTGAGCGGGTCTACCCGCGAAAGACCCGGCAC
>NZ_JBICJS010000035.1:0-512 GCF_043103305.1 Pseudomonas sp. YQ_5
CCGCGAAGAGGCCGGCACAGGCAACGGAGATGTTAGACTGTGCCCACGTCACCTCACGCGTACCCCCATGGCCTATAAACCTTCCCCCGCCCAGCCGCCCTCCGCCCTGCTGCGCCAGGTGCGCCCGCTGCGCCTGCTGCTGAACCAGGCCGAGCGCCTGGAGCACTTGCAGCGCCTGCTGGAAAGCCAGTTGCAACCGGCCGCCCGCGAGCACTGCCATGTGGCGTCCTGGCGCGATGGCACTTTGTTGCTGGTGGTAACCGACGGCCATTGGGCAACCCGCCTGCGCTACCAGCAGAAGCGTTTGCTGGCGGCACTGCAGGCCATGGAAGCATTCGGCAACCTCAGGCGCATCCTGTACAAAGTGCAGCCGCCGCTGGTGCCGGCCAAGCGTGGCGGGCATGCTGCCGAGCTTTCGAACAGCGCGGCCGAGAGCCTGCGCGACACCGCCGAGGGCATTACCGACCCCAAACTGCGCGCAGCACTGGAACGCTTGGCCGCCCACGCTCAGG
>NZ_JBICJS010000036.1:0-18601 GCF_043103305.1 Pseudomonas sp. YQ_5
CCGCGCAGTTTTGAGCCTGCGCAATCCTGTAGGAGCGGGTTTACCCGCGAAGAGGCCCGCAAGTCAGGCCGAAGCCATCGCCTTTCCGGCAGCCCCCGCCTTCCCCAGCAACCGCTTCATCCGCCATTCAAAGCCAAAGGTCAGCGCCACCGCCGCGCACGCCAGCCCAAGCGCCAGCCCCCACCAGATCCCTACTGCACCACTGCCCAGGGTAAAGGTGAACAACCAGGCGCTAGGCGCCCCCACCAGCCAATAGCACACCAGCCCGATCAGGAAGGTGGTCTTGGCATCTTTCAGCCCACGGATCGAGCCCATGGCAATCGTCTGCATGCCGTCGAACAGTTCGAACCACGCCGCCACCATCAACAACTGCACGGCCACCTGGAAGATCGCGGCAAAGGCCGGGTCATTACGGTCGATAAACAGCCCCACCAGCGCTTCGGGCAGCAGCAGGAACAGGGCGGCGAAGGCAAACATGATCATTGCCCCGAACCCGATGCCCACCCGCCCGGCGCTGCGTGCCGCCAGCAGGTTGCCAGCGCCGTAGTACAGGCCTACGCGCATGGTTACTGCGTACGACAACCCGGTCGGCACCATGAACGCCGTGGACACGATCTGCAGGGCAATCTGGTGCGCCGCCAGCTCGGTGCTGCCCAGTACGCCCATGCACAGCGCGGCGAAGGCGAACAGGCCCACCTCCACCATGTAGGTACCGCCAATCGGCAGGCCCAGCCGCCACAGTTCGCGCAGTGCCGCCAGTGATGGGCGTGACAGGCCCTTGCGCAGCGGGTAGGCGGCATAGGCCGGGTGCCAGCGGATGTACAACGCCAGCGCGATGGCCATGCCCATCGACACCACCGCAGTGACCAGTCCGATACCCATCAGCCCAAGCTTGGGCAGGCCGAACATGCCTTCGATCAGCGCCACGTTGAACAGGTAGTTGAGTACCGTGCCGAACAGGCTGATGACCATCACCGGGGTCGAGCGGCCCAGCGCGCTGGTGAAGCCACGCAAGGCCATGAAGGTCAGATAGCCGGGCAGGGCCAGCGGCAGCAGGGTAAGGAATTGCGCAGCCGACGCCACGTTCTCGGGCTTTTGCCCGAACAGCAGCAGCACCGGTTCAAGGTTCCACAGCACCAGCGCGGCGAACAACGCCAGGCCCCAGGCCAGCCACAGGCCGTTCTGCGCCAGGCACGTGGCGCCTTCGATGTCGTTGGCGCCCTTGCGAATCGCTACCAGGGTGCCGACTGCGGCGATCACGCCCAGGCAGAAGATCGATACGAACGAATAGCTGGCTGCCCCCAGGCCACCACCCGCCAAAGCCTGAGGGCTGATGCGGGCCATCATCAGGGTGTCGGTCAGCACCATCAGCATGTGCGCCAACTGCGAGGCAATCAGCGGCCCGGCGAGGCGCAGCAAAGCCTTGAGTTCTGTGGTGGGCGCGACGTGCATGGGGCGGTCCTTCATTTTGGAGTGATCAACGAACGGCGATTCTGAGGCTTCGGTCAACTTTGCACAAAAGGATAAAAACGATAGTTGGCATGAGTTGAACTCATGTATATAGGTTTCTCGCTGATTTGCTTCACACGCCCATATTGCAGGTGCCTCATGCCACGCCAGCTACCACCGCTGTATGCCCTGCGCGCATTCGAAGCTGCCGCGCGGCTAAGCTCCTTCACCCGTGCGGGCGAAGAGCTTTCTATCACCCAAAGCGCCATCAGCCGGCATATCCGTACGTTGGAAGAGCATTTTGCCTGCCGCCTGTTCGTGCGCAGTGGCCGCAGCCTGCAACTTACCGAAGCGGGGCGGGTACTGCTGCCGGGCGTGCGAGAGGGCTTTGCGGCGTTTGAGCGGGCCTGCGAAACCTTGTGTGGTGAAGACGACATTCTGCGCATGAAAGCCCCCTCGACCTTGACCATGCGCTGGTTGCTGGCGTGCCTTAGCCGCTTTCGCCACCTGCAGCCGGGCAATGAGGTGCAGCTGACCAGTGCCTGGATGGATGTCGACCATGTGGACTTCAACCAGGAGCCGTTCGATTGCGCGGTTTTGCTCAGTGACGGGGTGTTCCCGGCGGAGTGGGAGGTGCGCAAGCTGTTCCCTGAGTTACTGATCCCGGTCGGTGCGCCGGACCTGCTCGACGAGGAGCCTTGGGATGTGTGTAGGCTGGCATCTGTCGAACTGCTACACCCCACGGTGGACAAGCGTGACTGGCGGGAATGGCTGGAGCGTATGGGGCTTGGCGACAAGGTGTCGCTCAAGGGTGGCCAAGTGTTCGATACCCTGGAGCTGGGCATGATTGCTGCAGCGCGTGGCTACGGAATATCCATGGGCGATTTGCTGATGGTGGCCGAAGATGTGGCGCAGAAACGCTTGAGCCTGCCATGGCCGACAGCGGTGCCCAGCGGCATGGATTACTACCTGGTGTGGCCGCGTACACGCCCGGGTGGCGAGCGTTTGCGGCGGTTGAGTGCGTTTCTGGAAGACGAGGTGGCGGCGATGGATTTGCCGGATGTGGAAATCCTGCCGCGTCCTTGATCACCTGCACCGGCCTCTTCGCGGGCTCGCCCGCGAAGAGGCCGGTACAGTTTTATATCGAGCCCAGGTTCAACGCCTGTGCACAGGCCTGCAGCGACCGACGCTCGCTTTGCGCATACAGCGCCAGCTCATCCTGTACCTGCAACCCCAGCGCGGCTTCGAACGCTTCGCGGTTGGCGTTGCTGCCGTATTCGGCCTGCGCATCGTCGCCCAGGTTGGACTGGAAGATCCCCGCCGCACTCACCGGCAGGAAGTCCTCGTACACCAGCGCCTCGAAATGCACATGGCCCGCGTCGATCAGCCCTTGCAGGGTGGTCGGGCGGCCTTCCTGGTCGCGTGCGGCCAGGCCTTTCTCGGTGGCGAAGTAGCGGAAGTACGCCAAGCCCTGTTCACGCATCTGCGCCAGGTCATCCGGGAACTCGGCAAAGTTTGCCTGCAGCAGCGCCATGTAACGCTCGGCATTGGCTTCGGCCGGAGCGCCACCCAGCGCAGCGCGGGTAGCGTCGAGCAACTTGTCGTAGAGCTGGCGACCTTTCGGCGTTAGCGCCGCGCCGCGTTGCTCGATTTCGCCAAAGCGTGCGGTGTGGCTGCCTTTGCTGCCTTGCTGGTCGCTGAAGGCGACCGTTTCCTGCAGGGCCTTGAAGCTGGTCTGGCGCAGCAGGATCGGGTGCCGGCGGGTGGGCGGGCCTTCAACCACGGCCTTCGGCGGGATGCCCTTGGCCGGCATGCCGAGCTGGATTGCATCGATATCCAGGGTGCGCGGGGTCAGGTGGTTGATGTGCGGGCCCTTGAAGGCCACCACATCGGCGATCAGGCGGTGTTGGTCGTGTAGCTGCTGGTATTGCTCGGCCGTGACGGTAGCGTCCTGGTGCCAGCGGAAGGTGTGCAGCGCCTCCTGCACAAACGTCTCTGCATCCGCGGCGTAAAGGCCACCCTCGCGCTCACACTGGGCGATCAGTTCGAGGGCGCGGGCGGTGAAGATCTGGCGCTTGGCCAGGATGCCCTGTGCCAGCTCGCGCAACTGCGGGTTGTCGATCAGTTCCAGGCGCAGCAGCGAGGTGAACACACGGAACGGGCTGACATGCAGCGATTGCTCGTGCACCGCGCGGAAGGCAGTGGAATGCACCGGTACGCCAGCGGAGCTGAGGTCATAGTAGCCGACCGGCTGCATGCCCATGACCGCGAACAGGCGGGCGATGGTGGCCAGCTCTTCGGCGGTGCCGACGCGGATGGCGCCGTGGCGTTCCTGGTCCAGGCGCTCGATTTCGCCGGTCCAGCGCAGGGCCTCGGCCACTTCGGGTTGCTGGGACATTACCTGCTGGTTGATTTCGCTCACCAGCTCCAGCAGCGTGCCGTACAGCGGCACTTCCTGTTTGTACATGAGCGACATGGCGGCAGAGAACTGCGCGCGGATGCTGTCTGGGCTGACGAAATCGTGGGCTGGCATCGCTAGCTTCCTGGTTGGGTTCGGACGCTTACATGAAAGCTGGGAATGCACTTTGCTCACAAGCGAAAAAAAGTGAGTGTGTCATTCCTTTTTTGATCGACCTCAAGCCTGTAGCTGTTCGTGGATCCACTCCACCAGCGCCCGCACCTTGGGCACTTCCGCCGCATGCTCGGCATACGCCAGGTAATGCGCCCCTGCACTGCGCATCGCGTGGTTCCACGGCACTACCAGGCTACCGTCGGCCAGCTCCTTCGCCGCCAGGTAGCGCGGCACCAGCGCCACCCCGCACCCGGCCTGAGCCGCGCTCAACGCCATATAGAACGTATCGAAGCGCGGCCCGTGGTAGGCGCTGACGCTTTGCAGGCCCTGCTCCAGGAACCACTCATGCCAGGCCTCCGGCCGCGAGGTGCTTTGCAGCAGCACCAGTTCGGCCAGCTCCTCGGCACCGGCCAGCCTGCGTCCGGCCAGCAGCTCTGGCGCACACACCGGCACCACCTCTTCACGGAACAACTCCACGCACGTGGCTCCCGGCCAGGTGCCCTGGCCATAGAAGAACACCACGTCAGCCGAGCCTTGCAGCAGGGCGAACGGCTCCATCTCGTTGCGAATGTCCAGGTGGATATTGCTGTGCCGTTTGCCAAAACCCTTCAGGTGCGGGATCAACCAGCGCACGCCAAAACTCGGTTGAGTGGCTACCTTCAATATCTCGGTCTGCTCGCCGTAGGTGAGTACGTAGCGGCTGGACATGTCCACCTGGGTGAGGATCTTGTTGACCTCGGCCAGGTACAGGCTGCCGGCCGGCGTCAGCTGCAAGCGCCGGCGGATGCGCAGGAACAGGTGGTGGCGCAGCATGTCCTCCAGCTGTGCCACCTGCTTGCTGACCGCGCTCTGGGTCAGGTGCAGTTCTTCGGCAGCACGGGTAAAACTCAGATGGCGGGCTGCAGCTTCAAAGCATTGCAGGGCGGTCATGGAGGGTACCAGGCGTTTTGACATAGCGGTCTCTGCGGCTCAAATCATTACCTGACGGAATGATATGCGGAATAAAGGTCGTTTGTTGTACCTATGTGATCGGATTAATACTGATCCACATCATTTTTCCACCCCATCACCGATGTAGGAGATGCACAAATGGTTGCTGGATTGCTCGAGCGCCTTGGCGTTGCCGCCGAGGCTTACACCCAGGGCGACTACCCTGTTCACACGCCGATCGACGGCAGCCAGATCGCCTCGGTGAAACTGCTCGGCAAGGCCGAGACCATCGCCCGCATCGATCAGGCCCAAAGCGCATTCGAAGCCTGGCGCAGTGTGCCGGCTCCGCGCCGTGGCGAACTGGTGCGCCTGTTCGGCGAAGTGCTGCGTGAGCACAAGGCCGACCTCGGCGAGCTGGTCTCGATCGAAGCCGGCAAGATTACCCAGGAAGGCCTGGGTGAAGTGCAGGAAATGATCGATATCTGTGACTTCGCGGTTGGCCTGTCGCGCCAGCTCTACGGCCTGACCATCGCTTCCGAGCGCCCGGGCCACCACATGCGTGAAACCTGGCACCCGCTGGGCGTGGTCGGCGTGATCAGCGCCTTCAACTTCCCGGTTGCCGTGTGGGCCTGGAACACCGCCCTGGCCCTGGTGGCCGGCAACTCGGTGGTATGGAAACCGTCCGAGAAGACTCCGCTGACCGCCCTGGCCTGCCAGGCGCTGTTCGAAAAAGCCCTGAAAGCCTTCGGCGAAGCCCCGGCTGGCTTGGCACAACTGGTGATCGGCGGCCGTGAAGCTGGCGAAGCCATGGTTGATGACCCGCGCGTACCGCTGGTCAGCGCCACCGGCAGCACCCGCATGGGTCGCGAAGTCGGCCCACGCGTGGCTGCCCGCTTCGGCCGCAGCATCCTGGAACTGGGCGGCAACAATGCCATGATCCTGGCCCCGAGCGCCGACCTGGACCTGGCCGTGCGTGGCATCCTGTTCTCGGCTGTTGGCACTGCCGGCCAGCGTTGCACCACCCTGCGCCGCCTGATCGTGCACCGTTCGATCAAGGACGAAGTGGTTGCCCGCGTCAAAGCCGCCTACGGCAAAGTGCGCATCGGCGACCCACGTAAAGACAACCTGGTAGGCCCGCTGATCGACAAGCAGTCGTTCGACGCCATGCAAGGTGCACTGGCCAAGGCCCGCGACGAAGGTGGCCAGGTATTTGGTGGCGAGCGTCAGCTGGCCGACCAGTACCCGAACGCCTACTACGTTTCACCCGCCATTGCTGAAATGCCGGCGCAAAGTGACGTGGTGCGCCACGAAACCTTCGCCCCGATCCTGTACGTGCTGGCCTATGACGACTTCGAAGAGGCGCTGCGCCTGAACAACGAAGTGCCACAAGGCCTGTCGTCCTGCATCTTCACCACCGACATCCGTGAAGCCGAGCGCTTCCAGAGCGCCTCGGGCAGCGACTGCGGCATCGCCAACGTCAACATCGGCACCAGCGGCGCCGAGATCGGCGGTGCGTTTGGTGGCGAGAAGGAAACGGGCGGTGGCCGTGAGTCGGGCTCGGATGCCTGGAAAGGCTACATGCGTCGCCAGACCAACACCGTGAACTACTCGCGCGAGCTGCCGCTGGCGCAGGGTATCGTGTTCGACTGATGTATTGATGCTGCATGGCCGGGGGCCTGGCCCCCGGTTCGCGGGTAGACCCGCTCCTACAGGGTTCGTCCAAGCGACACCGATCCTTGTAGGAGCGGGTTTACCCGCGAATGGGCCGCCCTGCGGCCCCAACAAGAACAAATTGCTGGAGCCGGCCATGTCCGAACTGCGTCAACAATGCTTGTGGGAACACGTCAGCAAACCGACCGTCGCCGCCCAGGCCCTGGCCGGTGAGCACAAGGCCGATGTCTGCGTGATCGGCGGCGGTATTACCGGCCTGTCGGCGGCCATCCACCTGCTCGAACAGGGCAAGTCGGTGATCGTGCTGGAGGCCTGGAAGATCGGCCACGGTGGCTCCGGGCGCAACGTCGGCCTGGTCAACGCCGGCACCTGGATCCGCCCCGACGACGTCGAGGCCACCCTTGGCCATAAGCAGGGCAGCCGCCTGAACAAGGTGCTTGGCGAGGCCCCGGCTGAAGTATTCGCCATGATCGAGCGCCTCGGCATCGATTGCCAGGCCCAGCACAAAGGCACGCTGCACATGGCGCACAACGCCACCGGCATCGCCGACCTCGAAGCGCGTCACGAACAATGGCGCCGCCGAGGTGCCGACGTCGAGCTGCTGACCGGCGCCCAGTGCCAGGAATACTGCGGTACCGACAAGATTTCCGCTGCGCTGCTTGATCGCCGTGCTGGCACCATCAACCCCATGGGCTACACCCAGGGTCTGGCGGCTGCCGTGGCGCGCCTGGGCGGCAAGATTTTCCAGCAGTCTTCGGTCGAAGGCCTGGAGCGTGAGGGGGATGGCTGGCAGGTGGAGACTGCGCGTGGCGCTGTGCGCGCCGAAAAGGTGGTCATTTCCACCGGCGCCTACACCGAAGGCGACTGGAGCAACCTGCAGAAGCAGTTCTTCCGTGGTTACTACTATCAGGTAGCCTCCAAACCGCTGCAGGGTATTGCAGCCGACAAGGTGCTGCCACATGGCCAAGGTTCGTGGGACACCCGCACCGTGCTCAGCAGCATCCGCCGCGACGACCAGGGCCGCCTGCTGCTCGGCAGCCTGGGCCGGGTCGACAACAAGCCAGCCTGGTTCGTGCGCAGCTGGGCCGACCGCATCCAGAGCCACTATTACCCCGAGCTGGGCAAAGTCGAGTGGGAAATGCACTGGACTGGCTGCATCGACTTCACCCCCGACCACCTGATGCGCCTGTTCGAGCCGGCGCCGGGGCTGGTGGCGGTAACCGGGTACAACGGGCGGGGTAACACAACCGGCACCGTGATCGGGCGTGCGTTTGCTGAGTTCCTGCTCAAGGGCGAGGCGGACAGCCTGCCCATTCCGTTCTCGCCGATGAGCGGTGTGAGCGCGCCTTCGCTGCGCACCGCGTTCTACGAGTCTGGCTTCTCGCTGTACCACGCGGGGCAGTGCCTGAGGGTTGTGTTGTAGCTGCTGGCCTCTTCGCGGGTAAACCCGCTCCTACGCGCGGAGCGGGGGGCACACATCGGTGGCTCGGCGCAGGCCATTGTGTAGGAGCGGGTTCACCCGCGAAAGGGCCGGGCCTGCTGGCCAACTTCCAAAGGCCGATCACCGTTGCCGCCGCTACCGTCTTCGCGGGTAAACCCGCTCCTACAGGCGACTGTGCAGGTTGTTCAAATTTTGAGCAAGACAGTTGCGCCTGTTTACCGCCTGAGAGGTCTGTGGTGAACATGTGAGCGGGGTTACCCGCGAAGAAGCCAGCACAGGCTCACGTGTGCGACCAATCATGGAAGCCGCCCATCTTGATTGAAGCCGGCTTCTGCAGCGACAACGACTCCCGGCTCTGTCGCCGAACCGCTGCAACTTGCTCACGCCGTCGGCAGCTCTTCACGCTGCTGCAAACAACTCTTCATCTGCTCCTTGTCGATCCGTTACAGCACGCAGTTGGTCAGCGTGTGGAATTCGGCCAGTCAACCCATTACGCTCTTCATCGTTCCTAAAACAGAACGCTAAAGCCAAAAACCGCTATCTACCGCTCCAAAGGTGATGGTTTTAATCTTCTCCCATCAACGCGAAACACCCAACTGACTGAACATGAAAACCTTAGGAGCAACGACCATGACCAACTTCAAATACAACCGCCTGAACAAAGACGACGCCGCTGTGCTGTTGGTCGATCACCAGGCTGGCCTGTTGTCGCTGGTGCGCGACATCGAGCCGGATGCGTTCAAGAACAACGTGCTGGCCCTGGCCGACCTGGCCAAGTTCTTCAAGCTGCCGACCATTCTTACCACCAGCTTCGAGCAAGGCCCCAACGGCCCACTGGTACCGGAGCTGAAAGCCCTGTTCCCGGACGCTCCGTACATTGCTCGCCCTGGCCAGATCAACGCCTGGGACAACGAAGACTTCGTCAAGGCCGTGAAAGCCACTGGCAAGAAGCAGCTGATCATTGCCGGTGTGGTGACTGAGGTCTGTGTAGCTTTCCCGGCCCTGTCGGCCCTGGAAGAAGAGTTCGACGTGTTCGTGGTCACTGATGCCTCCGGCACCTTCAACGCCATGACCCGCGACGCTGCCCACGACCGCATGAGCCAGGCGGGTGCCCAGCTGATGACTTGGTTCGGCGTGGCCTGTGAGCTGCACCGCGACTGGCGCAACGACATCGAAGGCCTGGCCGCGCTGTGCTCCAACCACATCCCGGACTACCGCAACCTGATGACCAGCTACAACGCTCTCAACGCCGGCAAGTAAGCCGACCCGCCCCGGGCGCCGTGAGTCGGTGCCCGCGTAGGGCAGCACACCCATCCAATCCTCCGCCCGTTCGCCGTTGCACAGTGAATGCGGGCAAGCTCATCCCAAGGAACGCCGATGAACACCGCACTCCATGACAACCGCGAAGTGGTGACCGTATGCCTGCAACACAAGGTGCTTGATAGCTCGCCGGGCACCCCGGCAGCGCAACCGCCGCGTTGGAAGCAGGCACTGCTGACCTACCTGGTGATCTGCCCGATGACCATGGTCATCCCGCAACTGCTGGCGCCGCTGTTTGCACGCTTCCCGCAGCTGGGCGGCGTCATCACCGGCAACCTGATCGTCAACCTGTTCGTCATCCTGCCCGTGGTGTTCTACATCATGCCTTGGGTAACCCGCCGCTGCGCCAACTGGCTGCGCGGCTGAGCCGACGCCTTCACCTGGAAACTTTCAAGGAGATACCGCTATGAGCACGTTCGTTACCCGCGATGGCACTTCGATCTACTTCAAGGACTGGGGCAGCGGCAAGCCTGTGCTGTTCAGCCACGGCTGGCCGCTGGACGCCGACATGTGGGATTCGCAGATGGAGTTCCTGGCCAGCCGCGGTTACCGCGCCATCGCCTTCGACCGCCGGGGTTTCGGGCGCTCGAGCCAGCCGTGGAACGGTTACGACTACGACACCTTCGCCGATGACATTGCCCAGCTGATCGAGCACCTCGACCTGCGCGACGTCACCCTGGTGGGCTTCTCGATGGGGGGCGGTGATGTCAGCCGCTACATCGCCCGCCACGGCAGCGAGCGGGTGGCCGGGCTGGTGTTGCTGGGCGCGGTGACGCCAGTGTTCGGCAAGCGTGAGGACAACCCTGACGGTGTCGACCTGTCGGTGTTCGAGGGCATCCAGGCCGGCCTGCGTGCCGACCGCGCGCAGTTCATCGCCGATTTCGCCACGCCGTTCTACGGCCTGAACCATGGGCAGCAGGTGTCCCAGGGTGTGCAGACGCAGACCCTGAACATTGCGCTGATGGCGTCAATCAAAGGCACCCTGGACTGTGTGACGGCATTCTCGGAGACCGATTTCCGTCCCGACATGGCCAAGGTCGATGTGCCGACGTTGGTGATCCATGGCGATGACGACCAGATCGTGCCGTTCGAGACCACTGGCAAGCAGGCGGCGGAGCTGATTCGCGGCGCCGAGCTGAAGGTGTATGCCGGGGCGCCGCACGGTTTTGCAGTGACCCATGCGCAGCAGCTGAATGAGGACTTGCTGGCGTTCCTTCAGCGGTAATTGTGGGAAACATTCGCGGGTAAACCCGCTCCTACAGACGTTGTAGGAGCGGGTTTACCCGCGAAGAGGCCGGCCCAGGCAGCAAAAAGCTTGACCAGGACTAACCTTCTTCAACCCACCGCACATCCATCCAAGCACAGGCCTTGCATCAACCGGCATGCTTTGCAGTCCCCCTGCCGGCCCTAGTCGGAGAAGCCTATGTCCCAGGATCGCAACGACAAGACCCGTCGCCAGTTCCTCGCCACCAGCACTGTGCTCGGTGCTGCCGGCGCGCTCTGGTCCGCATTGCCTTTTACCGGCCAAGCCGGTTTCGCTCACGCATCCACGCAAGGAGGTTCCATGACCGCCGACCTGATTCTGTTCAACGGCAAACTGCACACCGTTGACCGCGAAAAGCCCACCGCGACTGCTGTCGCCATCAAGGACGGCCGCTTCATCGCCGTGGGCAGCGACGCCGAGGCCATGGCCCACAAGGGTGCCGCCTCGCAGATCATCGACCTCAAGCAGCGCACGGTGATCCCCGGCCTCAATGACTCGCACCTGCACCTGATCCGGGGCGGTCTGAACTACAACCTCGAGCTGCGCTGGGAAGGGGTGCCGTCGGTGGCCGATGCCCTGCGTATGCTCAAGGACCAGGCGGCGCGCACGCCTACCCCGCAATGGGTGCGCGTGGTCGGTGGCTGGAATGAATTCCAGTTCGCCGAAAAGCGCATGCCCACCCTTGAGGAAATCAACCAGGCCGCCCCTGACACTCCGGTGTTCCTGCTGCACCTGTACGACCGCGCGCTGCTCAACCGCGCTGCGCTCAAGGCTGTCGGATACACCAAGGACACGCCGAACCCGCCGGGTGGCGAGATCCAGCGCGACAAGTTCGGCAACCCGACCGGCATGCTGATCGCCCGCCCGAACGCGATGATTCTCTACGCCACGCTGGCCAAGGGGCCTAAGCTGCCGCTGGAGTATCAGGTCAACTCCACTCGCCAGTTCATGCGTGAGCTCAACCGCCTGGGCCTGACCAGCGCCATCGACGCCGGTGGCGGCTACCAGAACTTCCCCGATGACTACTCGGTTATCCAGGAACTGGCCGACAATAACCAGCTGACCGTGCGCATCGCCTACAACCTGTTCACCCAGAAGCCCAAGGAAGAGCTGGACGACTTCAAGAAGTGGACGGCCAGCGTCAAGCTGCACAGTGGCACCGACTTCCTGCGCCACAACGGCGCCGGTGAGATGCTGGTGTTCTCCGCCGCCGACTTCGAGGACTTCCTCGAGCCGCGCCCGGACCTGCCGCAGACCATGGAAGAAGAGCTGGAGCCGGTGGTGCGCCACCTGGTCGAGCAGCGCTGGCCGTTCCGCCTGCACGCCACCTACAACGAATCGATCACGCGCATGCTCGACGTGTTCGAGAAGGTCAACCGCGACATCCCGTTCAATGGCCTGCCGTGGTTCTTCGATCACGCCGAAACCATCACCCCGCAGAACATCGAGCGCGTGCGTGCGCTGGGCGGTGGTATTGCCATCCAGGACCGCATGGCCTTCCAGGGTGAATACTTCGTCGACCGCTACGGCGCCAAGGCCGCCGAGCAGACCCCGCCGATCAAGCGCATGCTCGAAATGGGCGTGCCGGTGGGCGCGGGTACCGATGCCACTCGGGTGTCTAGCTACAACCCATGGACCTCACTGTACTGGCTGGTCAGCGGCAAGACGGTCGGTGGCATGGAGCTGTACCCGGAAGGCTTGAGCCGTGACACCGCGCTGCAACTGTTCACCCAGGGCAGCGCCTGGTTTTCCAGCGAGCAAGGCAAGAAAGGCCAGATCAAGGTGGGCCAGCTGGCTGACCTGGCAGCATTGTCGCTGGACTTCTTCAGTGTCGATGAAGAAGCGATCAAGGGCATCGAGTCGGTGCTGACCATCGTTGATGGCAAGGTGGTGTATGGTGCTGGCGAGTTCGACAAGCTAGGCCCGCCGCAGGTGCCGGTGCTGCCGGAGTGGTCGCCGGTGACCAAGGTACCTGGGCACTGGCGTGTCGGTACGCCATCGTTGGCAGCGGCTGTGCACCAGTGCAGCGGGCCTTGCGGTGTGCATGCACACAGCCATGAAAAGGCGCGGCATTCGAGCGTACCGGTAAATGACTTCCAAGGTTTCTGGGGAGCGTTAGGCTGTTCGTGCTTCGCGTTCTAAGCTGAGCTGATGTGAAGAACGGGGGCCAATATCTGGCCCCTTTCTTGTGCCTCAAGGGCCGCCAAGGCCAGCATCAATGGTGAGCCTTATGCTCCCCGCCAGCCAACAAATGCCGAATTCGCACTTCAATCCCATCGGTCTGCAGCATCCTGACCCGCGCCTCGATCTTCAGCTCACCACGGGTCACCCGGTGGTGATGCCGCAGATGCTCCAGCCACGATTCCTCGAAGAAAAACTCCAGCCACAACGCCGGATCAGCACTGTCCCGCATCAACCCCCACGACAATGCGCCATTGCGCTTGCGCATCGCTTCCAGCTCCCGCGCCGCCTGCTGGAAGGCCTCGGCCTTGGTGGGGGCGATGTGGTACTCGACGGTGACCATCACCGGTCCGGCTTCCTTGTCCATGTCATCGCTCAATACCGGCACCGGCCAATGCAGCGACGGCGTCAGCTCTTCTGCCTCGGTTTCCGGCAGCGCCACCTTGCAGGTCAGCAAGGTACCCAGCGCCAGGCCGCCTGCGGCCAGCAGCAGGCTGAAGGTGAGCGTTGCATGGCTGGCCAGCGTGCCCCACAGCAGGCCGCCACAGGCCATGGCGCCGAAGAAGATCAGAATGTATACCGACAAAGCCCGCGCCCGTACCCAGGCGGGCACCGAAGTCTGTGCAGCCACCTGCAGGTTGGACAGCACCGCGATCCACGCCGCGCCGCTGAGCAGCATCGCTGGCAGCAGCACATAGAAGTTGCGCACCAGCGCCAGGGCCAGCAGGAACAGGGCATACAGCAGGCTGGCCAGAAACACCAGGCGGTCACGGCTGATGCGTTCACGCAGGCGCGGCAGCAAGGTGGCACCCGCCACTGCGCCAATACCGATGGCCGCCAGCAGCAGGCCGAAGTCCGCTGCGGTGCCGCGCATCTCGCCACGCACGATCAGCGGCAGCAGCGAAGTGCCGGCGCTGGCGCAGAAAAAGAACGCCAACGCGCGTAGCATGACGGCCTGCAACGGCTTGGCACTGCGGGCAAAGCGCAGCCCAGTGCGCATGGCGCCAACGAAGCGCTCGGCCGGCAGCAGTGGTTCCTTCACCTCGCGCTTCCACAGGAACAACACCAGAATCACACCCGCGAACGAGATGGCATTCAGGGCAAAGGTCAGCCACGGGCCGACCATGCTCACCACCACCCCCGCCAGTGCCGGGCCGATGGCCCGTGACACGTTGATGCCAACACTGGAAAGCGCCACCGCGTTGGCCAGGTCCTCCTTGCCCACCAGTTCTGGTGTCAGTGCGCTCCACGCTGGCATCATCAGCGCTGTACCAATGCCCAGTGCCAGGGTCAGCACCAGCAACAAGGTGACGTTCATCATCCCGAGCAAGGTCAAGGCCGCCAGCACAACCGCTACGCAAGACATCCACAGTTGCACCAGCAACAGGTAGCGGCGTTTGTCGACGATGTCCGCCGCTGCGCCGGCCGGCAGGGCCAGGAAGAACATCGGCAACGAGCCGGCTACCTGGATCAACGCCACGTGCAGCGGGCTGGCCGACAGCGTGGTCATCAGCCAGCCGGCGCCCACCTCGTGCATCCAGGTGCCGATGTTGGAGGCGATGGTGGCGATCCACAGCATGCGGAAGGTGGTGTTACGCAACGGGCTCCAGGCACCTGAAGGGGATGTAATCATGTCAGAAGCTGCCTTTGAGTGGGTATTCGATGATCAGGTAGACGCGGTCGATATCACCGCCCGCCTGGGCCTGGTTGGCGCGATGGCTGACGTGGGAGAACGATAGGCTCAGGTCCTTGGCAGCCCCCGACTGCACCACGTATTTCAGGTCGATGTCGCGCTCCCAGTGCTTGCCGCCGTCGCCGTACTGGTTCACATAGGCGCCGCCCGCAGGCGCATGGCTGCCGTCGATGCCGCGGCCGCTGACATAGCGGCCCATCAGGCTCAGGCCAGGTATGCCAAGGGTGGCGAAGTCCAGGTCGTAGCGCAGTTGCCACGAGTGCTCGCCCGGGCCGTTGAAGTCGGCGTACTTGATCGCGTTGGCCAGGTAGATGGAGTCGCCGCCGACGAATTCGAACGGGGTGTCGCCCTCGACCTTCTGGTAGGCCAGGCTCAGCGCCTGGGCGCCGAAGCTGTACCTGGCCAGCAGGCTGTAGGCGAGGGTGTCGATCGCCCCTGCGCTGGCGTTACCGGTGTCGCGGGTTTTGTACAGGTTGCCGTCCAGGCGCCAGTTGCCCTCGGCCAGGTTCAGGTTGAGGTAGGCCTGGCGCCAGGTGTTTTCCAGCTGCCCGGCATACAGTGCGGCGCCGAACGGCCCGTTGGGCGCGAAGGTGGCACCGGCCAGGCTGATGGCCCGGTTGTGGGTGCTGGCGCCGTAGCCGCTGAAGTCGTCGTGGGTGGAGCTGTTGTCCTGGTTGTTGAAGGCAGTGAAACGCCCAGCCTGCAGGCGCCAGTCGGGTAGGTCGGTGTTTTCCACCAGCCAGCCGGTGGCGTATTCCGGGTGCAGGCGTTTGTCACCGGTGTCGAACACCGGGGTTTCCACCATCATCTCGCCATAGCGCAGCCGGGTGTTGCCCAGGTGCAGTTTGAGCGCGGCACCGGCGCTGGAGTACTCGGACGCGGCGCGGCCATCGCTGTCGCGTGGCAGCAGGCCGGTGCCGCTATGGCCGCGGCCGCCGTCGAGCTTGAAACCAAGAAAGCCATGTGCATCGATGCCGACGCCGACAGTGCCTTCGGTGAAGCCGGAACGGACCTCGCCGATGAAGCCTTGGGCCCATTCCTGGCGGTAGTTCTGGCCGCTGCCGGAGGGCGAGCGGAAGTCACTGTGCAGGAAATAGTTGCGGCTGAGCAGCGACCAGCCGGGCGCTTCGGCGTGGCTCAGCGCCGGCCAGAGGGCGAGGGTGGCGAGCAGGGCGCGGCCTGGTCCGTGGGTGGCGCGGATCATGAGGGGCTCCGGGGGATGATCCGGGAGTGTGGAAGAAGAGTAGACCCAAGGTCTTGTAAGGGTGTGCTGGGTGGGGATTTGCATTGCCTGTACCGGCCCTTTCGCGGCTAAAGCCGCTCCTACAGGGCCACCACCGGCCCCGAGCCTTGTGCAATACCTGTGGGAGCGGGCATGCCCGCGAAGAGGCCGGCTCAGCCAGCCAGGCACTCAAGCCATGTCGCTGATGGCGAACTCCTCAGCCAGATGATCGATCAGCGCTCGCACCGAAGGCAGCAACCCACGTCGCGATGGGAAGATCGCATGCACGATACCGCAACGCGGGTGCCAGTCCGGAATCAGCTCAACCAGACGTCCCGCCGCCAGATCCTCACGCACCGCCACCCGCGGCAAGTGGGCGATCCCCACTCCGGCCACCACGAAATGGCGCAGGGCAAACAGGTCGTCAGTCACCATGCGTGGTGTATGCGGGATGACGATGCTGCGGCTGTTGTCCTCACCCTGGAACAGTTCCCACTGGTACTCGCGTTGGGCACTGCCCCAATGCACGCTGGGTAGTGTGCCCAGCAGCTGCGGGTCAAACCCTTTGGGCAGTTGCGCCAGGTATTGAGGCTGGCCGACCAGGCACTGGGTGCTGTTGCTCAGCACCTTCATCACCATGTCAGTGTTCTCCAGCGGCGGAAAGCGCACCCGCAGGGCGATGTCGAAGCCCTCGTGCAACAGGTCGACACGGCGGTTGGTACTTTCGATGAACAGCTCCACCTGCGGGTACTTGAGCATGTAGCGGGTCAGCATCGGCCCGACCCAGGAGTTGAGCAGGGTGGTCGGGCAACTGATGCGCACCAGGCCGCGCGGTTCGCTGCGGTTGCGCTCGATTATTTCCGCCGCGCCCTCGGCCTCCACGCGCATGGCCAGGCAACGGTTGTAGTAGGCCTGGCCGATCTCGGTCAGCGAGCAGTGCCGGCTGGTGCGGTTCAGCAGCCGCACGCCCAGACGGTCTTCAAGGTCGGCGATTCGCCGGCTGAGTTTTGACTTGGGCATGTCCAGCGCCCGCCCGGCCGGGGCGAAGCCGCCATGTTCGACGACCTGGGTGAAGTAGTAGAGGGAGTTGAGGTCTTCCAATGATCGGTCTCCGGGTATTTGGTTGCCTTTGCCGGCCTCTTCGCGGCTAAAGCCGCTCCTACAGGACACCACAGGCCCGAGGCCTGCGCGGTCCCTGTAGGAGCGGCTTTAGCCGCGAAGAGGCCAGCACAGCCCTTACAAATCCATCGTTCCTAAATCAGAACGCTAAAGCCAGATTCTGCTAACTACCGCCGCAAAGGTGATGATTTTAATCTGTGCCCATCAACGCGAAATACCCCGGATTGCTGAAAAATTCATAACCCTTAGGAGCACAGACCATGAGCAAATTCACCTACAACCGCCTGAACAAAGACGACGCTGCCGTACTGCTGGTCGACCACCAGGCTGGCCTGCTGTCCCTGGTGCGCGATATCGAGCCGGACAAGTTCAAGAACAACGTGCTGGCGCTGGCTGACCTGGCCAAGTTCTTCAACCTGCCGACCATCCTCACCACCAGCTTCGAGCAAGGCCCCAACGGCCCGCTGGTGCCGGAACTGAAAGCCCTGTTCCCGGATGCGCCGTACATTGCCCGCCCTGGCCAGATCAACGCCTGGGACAACGAGGATTTCGTCAAGGCGGTGAAGGCGACCGGCAAGAAGCAGCTGATCATTGCAGGTGTTGTGACCGAGGTTTGCGTGGCGTTCCCGGCGCTGTCGGCCTTGGAGGAAGAATTTGACGTGTTCGTGGTGACCGATGCTTCCGGCACCTTCAATGAAATGACCCGTGATGCCGCGCATGACCGCATGAGCCAGGCGGGTGCCCAACTGATGACCTGGTTCGGCGTGGCCTGCGAGCTGCACCGCGACTGGCGCAACGATGTCGAAGGGCTGGCTGCACTATGCTCCAACCACATTTCGGATTATCGCAACCTGATGACCAGCTATAACGCGCTGACTGCGGGTAAGTAATCAACCATCAGCAACGCGCACAAAGGCCGGCTCTCTCTGTAGGGAGCCGGCCTTTTTTGTTTGCTGTACTGGCCTTTTCGCGGGCATGCCCGCGAAAAGGCCGGTACAGGCGACTCAATTCATGGGCTGTGACTCAATCCCATCCAGCAACGCCTCAACCAAACCTTCTGCCATTTCGAGTGCGTTCAGGTTGCTCCAGAACAGGCTCTTGCCTGTGTCATCCAGATGCTCCAAGGCTTTGTAGCCACAGTCGTAGGCGCCGCGCAGGTATTGGGCGACATGCACCAGGGCATCGTGGGCGGAAACGCCTGGGTTTACGGTGAACAATGGGAGATGGCCGGCATCGCAGCGGCTGAAAGAGCGTTGTGTGGTGTTGGGGAGGGGTGGATCGGGGACGATTCTTTTCATGGCAATTCCTTCTCTAGGATTGAACTGCAACCACCCGTTTCCACGCAGAAGGCGGCAGTTGTGCGCGGGGTGGAAAACCGGGGAGAAGGCAAGCCGGTAGGCCAAACGGCCTCACGCGCACAACTGCCATAACGGCAGCCCTTCATCACATCCGGGTTTCCACACCCGATCGCTGAACCGACAGCGACCCGGTTAGCCTAGAGAGCAGGCCTTCCCTGGACAATCAGACGGGCGTCGACACGGTGTGTAGGATAATTCCTTGGGATTGGCGTGAACGTAGGAAATGGTTCGCGGGGAAGTAGGACCCAGCTGATAATTAGGCGATTTGTGATGGCTTTTGTGTGTTCGCGTCATGGCGGCGAGGTGATCGTCAGGACATTGCAGGATGGCGTCCAGGTGCCTGGCGATAGTTTTTGGGCGCCCATGAGATCGAGCGCCGCC
>NZ_JBICJS010000037.1:0-94928 GCF_043103305.1 Pseudomonas sp. YQ_5
CCGCGCGGGCGGCGCTGGATCTCACCGGCGCCACACAACTCAAACCAAGCCCCATGATGGCAATCCGATAAGCGTCCATTGCACCACCCTCTCCCCTCTGCCACAATCGCGAATAATTATCGTTAGTTAATGCATTCGTTCCGGGGGGACGCTGCTTGTCTTCTGCACAGAGCCCACACGCCGATCTGGTCGGTGCGCTGTACCGCGACCACCGCGGCTGGCTGCTCGCCTGGCTGCAACGCAGCATGGCCTGCCGCCAACGTGCTGAAGACCTGAGCCAGGACACCTTCGTGCGCCTGCTCGGTCGTGAGCAACTGGACACACCCCGCGAACCCCGCGCGTTTCTGGCCGCCGTGGCCAAAGGGCTGATGTTCGACCACTTCCGCCGCGCCGCGCTGGAACAAGCCTACCTGGCCGAGCTGGCATTGATCCCTGAAGCCGAACAGCCCTCGCCAGAAATGCAGCACCTGATCCTTGAAGACCTCAAAGCCATCGACCGCCTGCTCGGCAAGCTGTCGAGCAAGGCTCGCGCGGCGTTTCTGCACAGCCGTCTGGACGGCATGGGCCATGCCGAGATTGCCGAGCGCCTTGGCGTTTCGGTATCACGGGTGCGCCAGTACATCGCCCAAGGCATGCGCCAGTGCTACGTAGCCCTGTACGGGGAGCCGACGTGAGCAACGTCCCGGTTTCGTCTCGGGTTCTGGAAGCCGCGATTGCCTGGAAACTCAGCCTCGGCGACAGCAGCGGCACGCCTGATGAACGCAATGAATTCATGCGCTGGCATGCCGCCAGCGAAGAGCACGCGCGTGCCTGGCGCCAGCTCGGCGCCATGGAACAGCGCGTTAGCGCGGCGGCTGGCCCGGCACGCCAGGCGCTGCTGCAATCGCGCGCCAGCCTGCGGCGGCGCATTGGCAAGGTTGGCGGCGGGCTGGCCGGCACGTTTCTGCTCGGGGCGCTGCTGGCATGGGTCGGCGCGCCGTCGCTGGCACCCAGCTACTGGCTGGCCGACCAGCGCACCGCCACGGGTGAATTGCGTACCTTGCGCCTGGAAGACGGCACACTGCTCAGCCTGAACACCCACACCGCCGTGGACATCGACTATGCCGGCGCACAACGGGTGATCGTGCTGCACCAGGGCGAAATCTCGGTCGAAACCGGCCACCAGGACCCACGCCCGCTGCTGGTCCGCACTGAAGACGGTCGCTTGCGGCCACTGGGCACGCGCTTCCTGGTGCGCCGCGAAGTCGGCGGTACGCGCCTGGAAGTGCTGCAAGCCTCGGTCGCCGCCATGCCGCATGACAGCGGCGACGAACAGGTGCTGCACGAAGGCCAGCAAGTGTTGATGAACGCCAACGGCCTCGGCCAGGTTGGCACGGTGCCCGCCGGTGCCGGTGCCTGGACCCGCGGCATGCTGGTGGTCGACAACGTACGCCTGGCCGACCTGCTCGCCACATTGGGCCAGTACCGCAGCGGCTACCTCGGGGTGGATGCCAAGGTCGCCGACCTGCGCGTCACCGGTAGCTTCCCGCTGACCAACACCGACCTGGCGCTCGCCTCGCTGGTGCCGGCGTTGCCGGTGAAGATTGAGCGGCATACCCAGTGGTGGGTGAACGTCACTTCCAAATAAGCCGGGCCTGCTGGCCAATCTCCACCAGCCGTTCACCGCTGCCGCCGCCACCGTATTCGCGGGTAAACCCGCTCCTGCGCGGTGGTGGACACACATCGGGGTGGTCGTAGGAGCGGGTTCACCCGCGAAGTGGGCGGTGCTGGCAAAAGCTCTTTTAAATAATTCTCAATATTTTTCAGATTCACCCTGTCACTTTTCAGATCTCGCTCGGCAAGGAAGCAGCAAGCACTTACCCGTCGAGGAACCGCCGCATGTCCCGTGCCGTTGATCATATCCTGCGCCCCAGCCTGGTGGCCCTGGCCATCGGCCTGGCTGCCCCGCTGACCAGCCCTGCCTTGTTCGCCGCCGAGCAATCCACGTCGCGCGCCTACAATCTGCCAAGCGCGCCACTGGCCACCACTCTCAACCAGATCGCCAGCCAGGCCAGCATTGCCTTGGCCATCGACCCGGCACTGGTCAGCGGCCGTACCTCGGCCCCGGTCAGCGGCCAATACGACGGCCTGGGCGCCCTGCAAGCCGCCCTGAGCGGTACCGGCCTGCAGTTGCAGCAAAGCAGTGCGGGCAGCTACAGCCTGGTGGCCGTGCCGGATGGCACCCTGGCCTTGCCGGAAACCACAGTCAATGCCACCAGCGCCAGCGAAAGCGCCTGGGGCCCGGTTGAAGGCTACGTGGCTTCACGCACCGCTGCTGGCACCAAGACTGACACGGCACTTGTGGAAGTCCCCCGCTCCATCTCTGTCGCCACCCGCGAGCAAATGAAAGACCGCGGTGTACACAGCCTGGATGATGCAGTGCGTTACATGCCAGGTATCGTCTCCGCCAGCTTCGGCAGCGATACGCGCTATGACTGGATGCGCGTGCGCGGCTTCGAGCCAACGCAGTTCCTGGATGGGCTGCCGCTGCCACGCGGCGTGTATGCCAACCCGAAAGCCGAAACCTGGAACCTCGACCGCCTCGCCCTGCTGCGCGGCCCGGCCTCTTCGATCTACGGCCAGACCCCACCTGGTGGCCTGCTGGACATGGTCAGCCGCCGTCCGCAAGCCGAAAGCGCTCACGAAATCGAGCTTCAATACGGCAGCGACAACCATCGCCAGATAAACTTCGCCAGCACCGGCAAGATCGACGATGAAGGTCGCTTTCTCTATGGCGTCAGCGGCGTTATCCGTGACAGTGGCACCCAGATTGACCACATCGACAACAAGCGCTACAACATCGCCCCAAGCCTGACCTGGAACATTGACGAAGACACGACGCTGACCTTCCTCACCCAGTTCACCCGTGACGATACCGGTGCCACCAGCCAGTTCCGGCCCATCCAGGGCACCAAGATCGACATGCCATTCGGCAAGATCTCACACCACAAGAACCTGGGTGACCCGGATTACGAGTTCTACGACCGCACGTACTACGCGCTGGGTTACGCCTTCGAACACCGCATCAATGACGTCTGGCAGTTCCGCCAGAACCTGCGCTACACCAAGTCGGACCTGTCGTTCCAGACCATCACCCCTGGCAGTTACAACAAGAGCTCGCCGCCGGTGCAGGACGATGGCACTGTCAGCCGCATGTCCACCAACACTGATGAAGACATCAGCCAGTTTGCGGTGGACAACAACTTCCAGGCGGACTTCGCTACCGGGGACATCGACCACACGCTGTTGATCGGCCTGGACCACCAGCGCATCAACACCAACTACCTGTCGATCTTCGACTTCAACGTGCCGGACAGCAACGTCAACAACCCGGTCTACGGACTGCCGATCACTCGCCCGGATCGCTCGACCGCGTTTTATGACTACAACCAGAAAACCCGTCAGACCGGCCTGTACGTGCAGGACCAGATGGCGCTTGGTAACTGGCGCCTGACCCTGGGCGGTCGTGAAGACTGGGTGCATACCGGCACCAAGTTCTTCAACCAGGGCGATGCCACCAATACCCAGCGGGACAAAAAGTTCAGCGGCAACGCAGCCATCAGCTACGTGTTCGACTCGGGCTTCGTGCCGTACCTGTCCTATGCCGAGTCTTTCCAGCCGTCCAGCAATGCCAGTGTGTCAGCCTCGGACTCGTTCAAGCCCACCGAAGGCAAACAGTGGGAGCTGGGCGTGAAGTATCAGCCGCCGGGGTCCAACACCCTGTTGTCGGCAGCCGTGTACAACCTGACTCAGAAAAACGTCTCGGTCACCAACACGGTCGGTGGTGTGACCATCACCAGCCAGACCGGTGAAGTGAAAGTTCGCGGCCTTGAGCTGGAAGCGGTTTCCGATGTGACCGACAACCTGAAGGTGATTGCCGCCTACACCCTGGCCAAGTCCGAGGTGCAGGATGGCGATTTCAAAGGTAACCGCCTGCAACTGATGCCTAACCAGCAAGCGTCCATCTGGGGCGACTATACCTGGCACTCGGGCGTGCTCGACGGCTTCGGCATCGGCCTGGGCGCGCGTTATACCGGCAATACCTACGGCGACCAAGGCAATACCTACCTGGGCAAGGCCAAGGCCTACACCGTCTTCGACGGGTCGGTGCATTACGACCTCGGTCGCCTGAACGGCAACCTGAAGGGCGCGTCGGTAGCGGTCACCGCCACCAACCTGCTGAACAAGGATTACCTCTCTACTTGTGACGCGTACTACTGCTACTACGGCGATGAGCGCAGCGTTGTCGCCAGCGCCACTTACAAGTTCTGAGTGAGCTGGGGCCGCCTTGCGGCCCCGGGTTCCAACCGACAACAATCGGTACCGTGATGAAAAGCCCCACCATCCGCCGCTGGTCCTTGATCCACACCTGGAGCAGCCTGGTCTGTACCCTGTTCCTGCTGTTGCTGGCAGTCACCGGCCTGCCGCTGATCTTCCACCACGAACTCGAACACCTGCTAGGTGACGCCCCCGAACTGCGTGAAATGCCGGCAGGCACCCCGCACCTCGACCTGCAGCAACTGGTGCTCAAGGCCGAACAACATCGCCCCGGCGAGGTCATGCAGTACGTCGGCTACGATGAAGACGAGCCCAACGGCGTGGTCGCCATTACCGCCGCCACCGCCGGCACCGACCCCAACCTGTCGCACACCTTCATGCTCGATGCTCGCACCGGCGAGGCGGTGGCCATGCCGGCCGCCAACGGCGGTTTCATGATGATGATGCTGCGCCTGCATGTGGACATGTTCGCAGGACTGCCGGGCAAGCTGCTGCTGGCCTTAATGGGCGTATTGTTCATTGTCGCCATCGTTTCCGGCACCGTGCTCTATGCGCCATTCATGCGCCGCCTGGAGTTCGGCACCGTACGCCACAAAAAATCCCGCCGCCTGCGCTGGCTCGACCTGCACAACCTGATCGGCGTGGTCACCCTGGCCTGGGCATTGACGGTGAGCGTGACCGGGGTAATCAGCGCCCTGTCCGACCTGGTCATCGCGGCCTGGCGCAACGACAGCCTGGCTGCGATGGTTGCCCCCTACCGCGACGCCCCGCCGCTCGTCGAGCGCGCCCCAGCCACTCGCCTGCTGGACATTTCCGAACAGGCCGCGCCGGGCATGCGCCCGGACTTCATCGCGTTTCCTGGCACGCGTTTCTCCAGCGAGCACCACTATGCGGTGTTCATGAACGGTGCCACCCACCTGAGTTCGCACCTGTTCACGCCGGTACTGATCGATGCTCGCACCCTTGCAGTGACTGCGGTAGGCGACCGTCCCTGGTACATGGATGCCATGGGCCTGTCGCAGCCACTGCATTTCGGCGATTACGGCGGGCGACCGATGCAGATCCTCTGGGCGTTACTGGACGTGCTGACAATCATCGTGCTCGGTAGCGGCCTCTACCTGTGGTGGGGCAAGCTGCGCAAACCCAGGGAGGCGCGCGCATGAGCCACAGGTCGCAAGCCACTGCACGCCTCTTCGCCTGGCCAGGGTTGATTGCCCTGCTTGGCTTCCTGGGCCTGTTCGCTGCGCTGCTCGGCGACGGAGGCTGGGACGTTCTGGCATGGGCCGGCCTGGGCCTGCCGGCCCTGCTGAGCCTGCGCGGGCTGCTCTGGCGTCGGGGGCGCTAGCCCGCTACCACCACGCAACCGCAGCTATTGCCAAGCATGGGGTTTCCTCAACCAAGGATCCGCCCCATGCGCCCCCTCGAACAACTGGAACAGATCGACCGACAGATCGGTGACCTGCTCGACGGCCTCCCGACCCTCGACCTTCAACACCCCATCAACCCCGACACGCGCACCTGGCTGCACGGCGAACTGGCCAGCTTCTGGACCACGGCCGATGAGCAAGGCGAAACCCCCAGACAAAAACTGCTGGCACTGCGCAAGGCGCTGATGCTGGCCGAGGTTGAGTTGCGCCTGGGCGACCAGACCTTGGCCAACGGGTCGGCCGAGCTACTGCGGGCCTGCCTGGAACAACCGCTACCCTCGCAGCGCAGGCATCTTCCACTGGCCAGCAGGCCACAGGTGTATCGCGTGCTGCTGGAAGGCATAAGGCCCAACTGGCGCAGCTACCTGCCAGGCACACTGATCATCGTTGCCGGTACCACCGAAGGCCCTATGCTCACGCCTCAGGATGCCGCAGGCGCTGCCTTGCTGTGCAGCCTGTCACAAGGCATCGAGGCCTTCGACTCCCTTGCCGCACTGCACCTGGAGCTTTGCGAGCGTCTGGAAGACCCACTCCAGAGCAGACCGCTGCTGCATCTGTACACTGACACGCAGGCGGTCCGCGCTCGCCGGTCGCAGCGCCTGCGCTATGACTGGTACGCCGACAGCCTGCTGGAGGCCCAGATCGACAGCGTGATAGAAGCCCAACGCCAACGCCTGAGTGACACCGGCTTGTGGAGCAACGACTCACCCGACCAGCACACCCGAATACATAAAGCCCTGGCGCTATGGCACGAAGTCGGCGCCAAACCCACCCTGCAAACACGCTACTCCCAATTGCTTGAGAAGAACCTGCCCAACTGGCTGCGCAATACACCTGCGCAAGGCCTGAGCCATATGATGCAGGCAATGCAAACGCTGGTAGCAATCGCCGAGCAGGCTGCTGCCCCGGGAGTGCTGAGCCTTAACGACTTCAAACAACGCAATAGCCTGCTGGCCTGGGCCAACGCACGCCTTCGCGAGCGCCTGAGCCATGACCTGGGGTACGACACAGATCCTCGCGAGATCAAAATCATCATCGTGCGCGCCCGCCGCACGGGCGCCATCATGCATCCCTTCGCCCTCTCGTCCTATGTCACCTATGTAGGCATGCGACGCGTGGGCCACGAGATGGTGGAAATGGTCGAGGAAATCAACACCCTCGAAGAGATCGCCCTCAAGAACTTGCCGTGGTTCGACACCGACTACTGGCTGACTGCCCGGGTGATCCACGCCCACGGTAAAGCCATGCCCGCCGGGCTCACGCCGCAGTATGTCAAGCACATGGTCCGGGAACTGAACGTGGGTGACAGCTACGCAAAATACCTGCACACCCAACTGATCAGTTCCAGAGCGGGCAAATGGCGCCTGACTGCGCACAGCAAGGTCAACCGTGCACGCATGCACGCTGAAGCAGTCAAGGCGCGCTACGCCGGACACTTTGGCGAAGACCCTTTCGAACATGGTTACAACTGGGTGCGCGCAGTGCTGGACCAACCACACAATGCCTTGCGTGCGCCGGTAGCAGGCTACCCGGTCACTGTTCGGCAGTTGAACATCATGGGTCATACCTTGCAGGGCGTGCTGCTGCTCAACAGCCTCCCCTACAAGTCTCCGGCATGCGTGCTGTACACCCCGGATGCCCCGGACCGCAGGGCCTGGCGCCGGTTTCGCACGACCCGCGAACTGCTTCGCACATTGCGCCAGCAGCCCAAGTTGAAAGCATACGTGGCCCAACGCCTGCCATTGCTGCCTGCTGCTACGGTGCAGCGGCTACTGGACAAGGGACGCATGAGCACACATCTGAAAACGCCCGAGGTCAAAGACGACCTTTTCTTCGTCTACTACATGGCCGAGGTTCGGGCGCTGATCGCCCAGGCCGATGCCGACAGCATGACAACCAAGGAGGTGAACGCGGAATCGGTGATGGCGTTGAGCTGGCGCTTGCTGGACTTCATCAGCCTGCTGCTGCCCAACCGCGCGCTGCTGGTGCTGTCGATCAGCCGCATGGCAATCGATATCTGGGACGGCGCCGAGGCCTTCAAGCAAGAGGATGTCGAAGGGGTGATGCGGCATGCCTATCAGGCGCTTAGCCACCTCAACGATGCGGGTACCAGTTTTCTGGGTTCCAGAGTGCTACGCCGATCCCTGCGCGGGATCCCCAAACCACCGCCACTGCCGCTGCCCGCACGCCTCCAGGTACAACCGGGCAGCAGCAGCCTGCGCTATCGCATTGACGGTATCTACGGTGAAGGTGTCTACGAGCAAAGCTCGGCATTTGGTGGGCAATCGCTGTACTTCGTCAAGGACAACGACAACCGCTATTACCGGGTCAGCTTCGACGGCTACCGCTGGCGGGCCATCGACCCTGACCAGCCAGATGCCTATCTGCAGCAACCGCTCAGGCGCAAAGCCGACGGGCAGTGGGTGATCGACTCACCGGTGCTCTGGTACGACGGGTTGCCCGACCTGAAGCAATTACTGCAGGACTGCTATCTACAACCGCCTGCAGCCGGCCTACCGGTAAACATTGAACAAGGGCTTTTTCAGGCTGACGATGAGCTGTACCTGGCGCTCAAGGACGGGCAGTTGCCTGTGCGCCGCCACTTGCTGCCGGATCATTACCACTTGCAGATTGCCGTTGCCAGCAACGCCGGCGTGGTGCCGTGGGCGGTGCTGCGCCACGAAAACGGCCAGTGGCTGATACGCGTTCGCCAGGCAGGGCGCAGCAGTGACTGGCTGACATTGCCAGATCAACCACCGCCGGCCCACTGACAGCGGAGCCGGCGGCCTCAGTCGACCAGTTTTGGCAACAGCCGGTCCAGCCGCTGATGCAAGGCACTGCCATTGGGCCAGTTGCGCAGCAGCCGTGCCCGGTCACGGGCATAGGCCGGGGCGAAGCTAAGCTGGGTGGCGTGCTGGCACATGGCATCAAGGTCAATCAGCGACCACTGGCCGTTGTGCCAGAACAGGTTATGGCCTTTGAAGTCGCCGTGGCTGATGCGCTCGCGAATCAGCTGCTGCATCACGTGCACCAAAGCATCCACCTGCTCCTCGGGCGCATCGCCGCTTTCGACGTAGGGCGCGAAGCATGCCGTCAGGTCCGGGCCGTCGACATACTCGGTGACCAGGTAGGCACGGCTGCGCAGGCCCAGCACCCGCTGTTCCAGCACCGCGAGGGGGCGTGGCGTGGCGATGTCGAGGAACTCCAGGCGGTGGCCTTCAATCCAGGAATGCCAGGCCCGGCTCGGGCGCCAGAAGCGCTTGAACCAATGCGCGGTGTTCTTGATGTTGTAGCGCTTGATCACCAGCTGGCGACCATTGACCCCGATGCGCGCCACGCTGGCAGCGCCACCGGTCTTGTACAAATGGCCCTTGTCGATCAGCGCATCGGCCTGCTCCAGTACAGGCTGCATGGCCTGGACCTCACTGCGGCGGATCGCCTGCAAGCCCGAGAGGGTGCGCTGGACGCTGAACAGGCTGCACTCGCGGCCAGCCTTGTCCAGATAGTCCTTCTGCCGCCAGTTGCGCACCTTGTCCACCTGTTTCTGCAGCGCTTCCAGCGGCAACGCATGCTCGGCATTGGCCAACAGGTAATGCACCAGCAGCTCTTCGATGAACGGCTCCAGGCGCTTGGGCAACTGGGCGAAGAATACCCCGAGGTTTTCCAGCACGCGTGGACGCGACAACTGCTGACCGGGTGTTTCCGCCCTTATGCCCGCACCATCGATCAGATACAGCTTGCCGGCATGGCGCAGCAGGTTGTCCAGGTGCAGGTCTTCCTGCCAAAGGCCTTGGGCGTGCATGTGCGCCACAGCCGTGAGCGCTTCGCCCAGTACCAGGTGCTGCTCGTCCGCCAACACTGGCAGGTTTTCCACTGCGGCCCAGGCATCGGCCAGGCTTTGGGCACCGTCAAGGAACTCGAACAGCAGCCAGCCGCCCTCGCCTTCCTTGAGGCCGTCGGCCAGTAGCTTCGGCGTGGTCAGGCCTTGTTCGGCCAGCAATTTCACACCCTGCAGTTCGCGCTGGAAATGCCGTGCGGCGTTACCACCGACCAGCAACTTCGCCAGCACCGGTGTACCACGCCAGACACCAGCGCCCACATAACGCTGGCCCGGCAACACGCGCAGCAGGCTGAGCAATTGCAAGTCGGCGCTGCCGGCGGCATCAACCAACGTGATGCTCAGGGGCAGCGATGGGCTGCGCCCGGCATCCTTCAATTCAGACAAACGCATCAGCGGGCCTCTTTTTCACGACGGCGTTGCGTCAACCGTTGCAGCCAGGTATCGACCAGCGCGCCGTCGGCGGGCTGCCCCAGGTAGGTAGCCAGCAAAGTACGTACATCCTGCACGCTCCACGCCTGGGCGCGGCGCAGCAGTGGCTCCAGGTCCTTGAGACGGTCACGCATGCCGAGCAACAGGGGACGGGTCTTTTCCAGGTCGATCAGTTGCGCATCCCAGCCGTCGCGCCGTTGGCGCAAGAAAATGTGCTTGGGGTAGAAGCAGCCATGCACCTGCCCGGCACTGTGCAGGGTACGCGCCAGCTGGCCGCAGGCCTGCAGGATGCCGGTGCGCTCGGCCTCACCCAACCGCGACCATTGCGCCAGCAGGCTTTCGAGGTCGGCCCATTCGTCCAGAGCGCGGGTCATCAGGATGGCCCGGTGCTTGCCACCCTGCTTGCGCTCGCCGTAGAACACCGCCTGCAATGCCGGAATGCGCAGCTTCTGGTAGCGACTGATGTTGCGGAATTCGCGGGCGAAGGTGGGCTCGCCGAACGGCCGGTGCAAGGTCCGGGTCAGGTAGTCGCTCTGGCGCTTGAGGTAGTAGCCCTTGCCTTCGAGTTCCAGACGGAAGACGCTGCTCCAGCCACCGCGACCGGTGTTGGGTTCGTCCACTGCATCAAGTTGCAGCGCCCACAGCGCCTCGAAATCGTCCAGGCCATGGCGCTTGAGCAGCGCGAGGTCCGCGCTGGCCAGGTAATCGGTCATTCCCTTCCCTCGAAAAAGCCCAGTACCCGACGAATGCGCTTCTTGTCACGCACATTCAGCCGGTCACGGCCACGGTATTGCAGGTAGAAGCGCAGGCGCTGGGTAGCTGACAGGTGGTATTTGGCCACTTTGTCCAGGCATGCCAGGTCTTTGATCATCCGGTGGCGCCACATGAATCCGCGCCAGAAGTCACCGGTGGGGCAGTCGATGAAGAATAGCGTGCCCTGGTCATCGACCAGCAGGTTGCGCCACTTCAAATCGTTATGGGCGAAGCGGTGCTCGTGCATGACCCGGGTATGGCGCGCCAGTTGACGGCTGATATGGTCGACCCAGGTGCGGTCGGCCAAGCGCGGATCGTTTTGTTCGGCCAGGGCCGACAGGTCTTCGGTGCGCGGCAGTTCACGGGTGATCATCGCGCCACGGCCAAAGGCCAGGCCGTTGCGCTCCAGGCCCCAGGCCACGACTTCGGCGGTGGGGATACCCCATTTGGCGAACTGCTTGAGGTTTTGCCATTCGGCCTTGATGCGTGGCCGCCCCAGATACCGTCGCATGTGCTTGCCGGCCCCGGTGTAGCGCTTGACGTAGTAGTTGATCCCGTCACGTTCGATGCGTACCACCTCACTGAGCGGGTCGCGGGTCAGGCGTTCGCCCTGGAGGGCAAATACCGCATCAAGGCTGCCGAAGTCCGCCGCCAGGTGTTCGTACCCCGGCGCCAGTGTCCAACTCGCCATCAGAGTGCATCCCCATAGCGTTGCTTGCGATCGTAGAGTTTCTGTGCCTTGCGCTCCAGCCAGGCGAGCAGCGCGGCTTCGTCCTTCAGTACCTGCCGCAGCGGACGCTGGAAGTAACCGCGCAGGAAGCGCAGCTTGTCGCGCTGAGTCAGGCCGATGTCCAGGGCCGAAAAGTACAGCGCAGCCAGGTCCTTGTCGCGCCAGCGGCGGCTGATTCTGGCACGGGTTTGCGCGCGGTGCAGGTCGATCACCGACAGCTTGAAGTCATCCGCCGTCACCGGTCGGTCGGTGTGCAGCAGGAAATGGCAGATGTAGCAATCGCGGTGGTTGACCCCGGCGCGGTGCATGCCGCCGGTCATCTTCGCCACCTCGGCGATAAGTGCACGCTTAAGACGCGGCTCGGGCGGCTGCTTGACCCAGTCGATACTGAAGTCTTCCAGGCTGATGGTCGGCGCCAGTTCTTCAGTGATGATGAATGAGTGCTGCGTGGCCGGGTTGCTGCCACGCTCGCCGTAGGCGACTGCGGTCATGGTCGGCACACCCACCTCGTGCAGGCGCTGGATCGCCCGCCATTCCTGGCCGGCACCGAGCACCGGCAGCTTGGCGGTGAGCAGGTTCTTGAAGATCTCGCCCCAGCCGATGCCACGGTGGATCTTGACGAAAAAGCCCTCGCCAGCCACTTCGGTGCGCAGTGTGCGGCGCCCTTCCAGCTCGCGATAGACCTCGCCTTGCAACGCCTCCACGGCGTCGAAGGCATCACGCCCGGCCCACAGGCGTTTGAAGGGTTCGGCCAATATCAGCTTCATGCGGTTCTTTGCCCCAGGATCACGTCGGCAGCATGCTGCGGCATGCTGTACAGATCGGCGCTATCGGCAAATGCCAGGCCATTGCGCGACCAGCTGGCGCGGGCCTGCGGGTCTTCGAGCATGCGCTGCAGGTAGCCGTTGAGCTGCTCTTGCTCGAACGGCTCGTCCAGCACCAGGCCGCTGTCGGCCTCGGCAATGTAGTGGGCATAACCGCACACCTTGGACACCAGCACCGGCAAGCCGGCGACCAACGCTTCGAGCAGCACCGTACCGGTATTCTCGTTGTAAGCCGGGTGAATCAGCAGGTCGGCGCCCAACAGGAAGCGCGGGATATCGCTGCGGCCCTTGAGGAACTGCACCTGGTCGCCCAGGCCGAGGGTAGCGCTTTGCAGCTGGAATACCTTGGGGTCGTCCTGGCCGATCACCATCAGCCTGGTGCGTTTGCGCAAGGCTGACGGCAGCGCGGCCAGTGCCTTGAGGCTGCGGTCCACGCCTTTGGTCTTGAAGCCTGAGCCAATCTGCACCAGCAGCAGGTCGTCATCCCCCAGGTTGAATTCCTTGCGGAACTCGGCGCGGATCTCGGCGGCATTGGCCGGCGCACGGCGATCCTGGGAAATGCCTGGCGGCAGCAGGTGGAAGCGTTCTACCGGGGTGCCGTAATGCTTGATGAACAGCGGCTGCTGCACTTCGGAAATCATCAGCACTTCGGTATGGGCGTCCTTGGCGAACACCGCACGCTCGTACTCGGCAAAGTGCCGGTAGCGGCCCCAGCGACGGTACAAGCCACCGCGCAGGGTCTGCGCCTTGTCTTCGAAGCAGCCGTCGGCGGCGTAGTACACGTCCAGCCCCGGCATCTTGTTGAAGCCGATCAGGCGGTCGACCGGGCGCTTGGCCAGGTCGGCGGCCATCCAGGCGCTGAGCTTCTCGTTGCGGCGGTGATTGAAGATCGCCTTCACCGGCGCCACCAGCACTTCGAAACCCGGTGGAATATCACCCTCCCAGATCAGCGTGTACACGCGGATCTGGTGGCCCCGCTTCTGGCATTCCAGGGCAATGCGCATGAAATCGCGCTGCAGCCCGCCGAAGGGGAAATATTTGTAAAGCACGAAAGCCAGTTGCATCAACGGACATCCTCAGCCAGCAGCAACGCGCTCAAGCGGCTCGCCACATGCTCGGGATTCAAGCGAGTGAAGCACAGCGGCCACTCGCGTTTCAGATCGAACCGGGCCAGGTCATCGGCGCTCGGTTTGTAGGTGCACTTCTTC
Source organism: Pseudomonas sp. YQ_5 (assembly GCF_043103305.1). NCBI lineage: Bacteria > Pseudomonadati > Pseudomonadota > Gammaproteobacteria > Pseudomonadales > Pseudomonadaceae > Pseudomonas > Pseudomonas sp. YQ_5. Next base: position 13,530 of record NZ_JBICJS010000037.1, read on the forward strand.
TGCAGGCAGGGAGCGCAAGGCCAGTCACTGGCCTGGTGAATCTGGGTCCGTCCGTAGGCGCCGGTCAGGCCCGGGTTGGTAGGGCCAAACAGCGAAAGAGTAGGCACATCGAGTGCCGCCGCCAGGTGGCCAAGGCCGGTGTCGACCGCAACGCAGGCCTTTGCCGCCGCCAGTACACGAGCGACGCCGGCAAGGTTCAATTTGGGGAGCACCTGGCAGTTGTTCAAGCCTTGGGCAATTCGCTCGGCCCGCGCCTTCTCGGCCGGATTACCCCAGGGCAGGCGCACTTCCAGCTTGCGCCGGCCCATGCGCTCGGCCAGTTCGCGCCAGTAGGCTTCGGGCCAATGCTTGGTCGCCCAGGTGGTGCCATGCAGGAACACCACATAGGGCGCAGCCGGCGGCAGTTGCAGGCGGTCGAGGTCCAGGCCGTAGTTGCCGATGCCTTCTGGCAGGTCATAGGCCAAGGCCATGGCAAACAGCTGGCGTACCCGCTCCACCGCGTGCTGGCCGGTAGCGACCGACAGAGGCCGGTCGTAGAAGCGGCTGGCCCAGCCTTCGCGCGCCGAGTAGCGGTCCAGGCCGGCTACGGGTGCCTTCACGTAACGGGTCAACCAGGCCGACTTGACCAGGCCCTGGGCGTCGATCACAAGGTCGTACTTGCGCTCGCGCACGCGCTGCTTGAACGCCTTCCACTCGCCACTCTTGATGGTTTTCCAGAGGTTCTTGCGCCAGCGACGGATCGCCACCGGGATGACCTGGTCGACCGCGGGGTGCCAACCGGGGATTTCGGCGAAGCCTTCTTCCACCACCCAATCGAAACGGATGCCGGGAATGGCATGGGCGGCATCGGTAAGCGCCGGCAGGGTGTGGATTACATCCCCCAGCGACGAGGTCTTGATGATCAGTACCCGCACTTAGTCGACCTCGGCCACGGTATCGATCAGGTCCGGTCCGCTGAGGCTGTGCAGGGCGGCGATCACTTTGCCCGGTTCCAGCAGACGCAGGCAATTGTAATGGCCGAAGCGACAGGTGCGGTCAAAGCACGGGCTGCACTCGATACCGGTGCGCACCACTTCCACCTGTTCGGCCAGCGGCGGGGTGAAGCCGGGTGAAGTCGAGCCGTACACCGCCACCAATGGACGGTTCAGCGCAGCGGCCACGTGCATCAGGCCGGAGTCGTTGGACACCACGGCATGGGCGCAGGACATCAGGTCGATGGCCTCGGCCAGCGAGGTCTCACCGGCCAGGTTGGACGACTCTTCACGGAGCCCCGGAATCAGCCGGTCGCGGATCTGCTCACCGACCGGATGATCGTTCTTCGAGCCAAACAGCCACACTTGCCAGCCTTGGCGAATCATCGCATCGGCCACAGCGGCATAGTGCTCTGCCGGCCAGCGCTTGGCTTCGCCAAACTCGGCGCCAGGGCACAGCGCCAGTACCGGACGGTCCAGTTCCAGGCCGAACTTGGCCAGGGCGGCGTCACGGCTTTGCGCTTCGATCTGCAGGTTGGGGCGCGGGTATGGCTGCGGCAGCTCGGTGTCGGGCGCGTAAGCCAGGGCCATGAAGCGCTCGATCATCAGCGGGTAGCGGGCCTTGTCCAGCTTGCGCACATCGTTCAGCAGGCCGAAGCGCATTTCACCACGCCAGCCGGTGCGTTTTGGAATGCCGGCAAAAAAGGGCACCAGCGCCGACTTGAGCGAGTTGGGCAGCAGGATGGCCTGGTCGTACTGGCCGGCCAGGGACTTGCCGATGCGCCGCCGCGTGGCCAGCTCCAGCGCGCCGTGGCCGAGCGGGAAGCTCAAGGCCTGGCGCACTTCAGGCATGCGCTCGAGGATCGGCCGGCTCCATTCAGGGGCCAGCACGTCGATCACGCAGTCGGGGTGCTGCTGTGTCAGGCACTGGAACAGGGTCTGCGCCATCACCATGTCGCCGACCCAGCTGGGGCCAATGATCAGTATTCTCATGCTTAGTCCAGAAACGCTCGGGGAGGCTACAGGCTGCGGTACAGCCTGGCCTCCCCTCTTTATATTCAGGCTATGTGGCGGACAGTGTACCACTCACATGGCCTATTCGCGGGCAAGCCCGCTGCCACAGGGATTGCACACTGCTCAGGGCCTGTGCAGTACCTGTGGGAGCGGGCTTGCCCGCGAATAAGCCAACACGGTATCAGCTTAAACCCAACTCACCCCAGATCCGCCGCACTTCACGGCGTTCATCGGCAAACTGCGCCGCATCGATCACCCCGGCCTCCTTCTGCAGGGCCTGGCGGTGGGAGGCCGAGCGGAACGCCTTGTACACTTCACGCAACAGCACCGCGTCACTGGCCGGCATCAAGTTCGCCTGCTCCAGCTCTTCCAGAATGCGGATGTTATCGGTCCATCGCAGTAGGGCCGGATGGTCATGGGACCAGGCCAAAGCGGCGTATTGCACCATAAATTCGATATCGACGATACCGCCGGCATCCTGCTTGATATCGAAGGGTACACCGGCGTCGAAGGCGTTCGCCGCAGTACCGGCAGCCGTAGCCTTGGTACCGAGGTTGTCACGCATCTTGGCGCGCATTTCACTCACCTCGTCGCGCAGTTTTTCCAGGTCGCGCGCCTGGCCCAGAACCTTGGCGCGCACACCTTCGAACGCCGCACCCACCTGCTTGCAACCCACCAGCACGCGGGCCCGCACCAGCGCCTGGTGTTCCCAGGTCCAGGCTTCGTTCTGCTGGTAGCGCTCGAAGGCGCCCAGCGAGCTGACCAGCAGGCCCGAGGCGCCGGACGGGCGCAGGCGCATATCCACGTCGTACAGTTGGCCCGAGTTGGTCTGGGTGGTCAGCAAGTGGATGATGCGCTGCCCCAGACGCGTGAAGAACTGCGCGCTGTCGATAGGCTTCGCACCGTCGGTTTCCGCCTGCGGATCGCCATCATGGATGAAGACCAGGTCCAGGTCCGAACCGTGGCCTAGCTCCAGGCCGCCCATCTTGCCGTAACCGATGATGATGAAACCTGGGTCGCACAGGCTGCCGTCGCTGCGCTTGGGTTGGCCGTGGCGGGCCACGGTCTGGCGCCAGGCCAGGGCCAGCACCTGGTCGAGGATGGCTTCAGCCAGCCAGGTCAGGTAATCGCTGACTTTCATCAACGGCAGATTGCCGCTGATTTCCGAGGCAGCCACGCGCAGGCTGTGGGCCAGCTTGAAATGGCGCAGCGCCTCCATCTGCTGCTCCAGGTCGTCCTCGGGGATGCGCGTCAGGCGCTCGCGCAGCTCGCTGGCCAGTTCTGGCGCCAAGGGCGGGCTGAACAAGCGGCCCTCATTGAGCAGTTCGTCGAGCAGCAACGGGTAAAGGGCAATCTGCTCGGCAATCCACGGGCTGGCGGCGCACAGCGTCAGCAAACGGCGCAAGGCACCGGGGTTTTCGGTCAGCAGTACCAGGTAGGCAGAACGCCTTGCCACAGCCTCGACCAATGGCAACACCCGCTCAAGCACCAGGTCGGGGTTGTCATGCTCCACCGCCTGGGCCAGCAGCCTCGGGATGAACGCGTCAAGTCGCTCACGGCCGATGCGCTGCATCGAGCGCAACTGCGGGCTGGAACGCAGCCCGGCCAGGCGCCTCAAGGCTTCGGCGGGTTGCTTGAAGCCAGCCTCTTGCAATTGCCGGCCAGCGGCTTCTTCATCTTGCGCCTGCTCCCACAACGGCGACCACTCGCCACCCACCACCAGTTCGCCTTCACCGTCTTCATCATCCGGGTCGGCAATGACCTGACGGAAATGCCAGTCGATGCGGCCACGCCAGTACATCAACTGGTCATGGAAGCTCTGCCAGTCGGCAAAGCCGAGCATGTAGGCCACTCGTGCCTGATCGGTTTCACCTTCCGGCAACATTTGCGTCTGGCGGTCAGCGATGGCCTGGATGGCGTGCTCGGTATAGCGCAGGAACTCATAGCCCTCGCGTAACTCGGCCACCACTGCTGGCGGCAGGTAGCCTTGGCCTTCCAGGGTGGCCAGCACCTTGAGCAACGGCCGCTGCTGCAGGCTGAGGTCACGCCCGCCGTGGATCAGCTGGAAGGCCTGGGCGATGAACTCCACTTCGCGAATACCACCGGCACCCAGCTTGATGTTCTCGGCCATGCCCTTGCGCCGCACTTCCTGTTGGATCAGCTGCTTCATGGTGCGCAACGCTTCGATTGCGGAAAAGTCCAGGTAGCGGCGGTACACGAACGGGCGCAGCATTTCCTGCAACTGCGCGCCGGCCGCCTGATCGCCGGCCACCACCCGCGCCTTGATCATCGCGTAACGTTCCCAGTCACGGCCCTGGTCCTGGTAGTACTGCTCCAGTGCATTGAAGCTGAGCACCAGGGCACCCGCCGAACCATAGGGACGCAGACGCATGTCAACGCGGAACACAAAGCCGTCGACAGTAACCGGGTCCAGCGCCTTGATCAGCCTTTGGCCCAGGCGCGTGAAGAACTCCTGGTTGTCCAGCGAGCGCTTCACCCCTTCGGTTTCACCGCCCTCGGGGAAACCGAAGATCAGGTCGATGTCCGACGACAGGTTAAGCTCTACCGCTCCCAGCTTGCCCATGCCCAGCACCACCATGTGCTGCGGCTGGCCGCTGCGGTTGCCGATGGGCGTGCCGAATTGCTGGCAATGGCGCGGGTACAGCCATTGGTAGGCTTCGTCGATGGCCGCATCGGCAAGGTCCGACAGGTCCCGGCAAGTTTCGCCAAGTTCCGCCTGGCGGGTAATGTCGCGCCAGATAATGCGCAGCTGCTGGCGGTTGCGCGCGCGGCGCAGGTTGCGCGCCAGTTCGTCCTCGCTCTGTGCTGCCTGGGCCGTTGCGGCGATTTGCCCGCGCAGCTCACCCGGGGCGTAACGCCGCTCCAGCTCGCCACTGGCCAGCAGGGCAAACAGCATGGCGGGCTCGCGCTGGGCCAGGCTGAGCACGAATTCACTGGCAGCAGCCACTTGGTCGAACTGCTGCCGGTGCAGGGGGCTCCAGGCCTGCAGGTCGAGTTCGGGGTGGCCGGCCACGGCATCGCTGATGAACTGCTGGTTGCGAGTGACCAGCGGCTGCAAGGTGGCAGGCAGATCGGAGGGCAAAGGTAGGCGCATGGTCTATCCTTGATCGGCGTGAAATAGAGGGGAGAAAGCGGCCAAGGGGAAGCCGGACCACGGTTGGACTGTCGTACAAAAGTTGGAAATAGCTGAAAAAAACGAAATTTTGGCAACAAACATCAAGAACCACCCGTTCGCGACACAATGCCAACCAACATGAACGTTTTTCCTCACAAGCCAAGGTGCGACCAAACGTCGCACAAATGTAGTTTTACTACTACTCGTGTCGTGTAAAAGCATGAAATGCGAAAGCAAATGTAGTAAAACTACAACGCGCCGGAAGACACCCCGGTAATCCAAGAATTCACGACGTCTGCCCATAAGGCCAGTCGCAATCTCAGGCAATCGATTCTGGTTGCCTTTCCGCCCTGGAGCAAGCCATGCAAGACCTCGATCCAATCGAAACCCAGGAATGGCTGGATGCCCTGGAGTCGGTCCTCGACAAAGAAGGCGAAGACCGCGCTCATTACCTGATGACCCGTATGGGCGAGCTGGCCACCCGTAGTGGCTCCCAGCTGCCGTATGCGATCACCACGCCATACCGCAACACCATCCCTGTCACCCACGAAGCACGCATGCCTGGCGACCTGTTCATGGAACGCCGCATTCGCTCGATGGTGCGTTGGAACGCGCTGGCCATGGTCATGCGTACCAACCTGAAAGACTCGGACCTGGGCGGACACATCTCTAGCTTCGCCTCCAGTGCCACTCTGTACGACATCGGCTTCAACTACTTCTTCCAGGCCCCTACCGAAGAACACGGCGGCGACCTGGTCTTCTTCCAGGGCCACGCTTCGCCAGGCGTCTACGCCCGTGCCTTCATGGAAGGCCGTATCAGCGAAGACCAGATGAACAACTTCCGTCAGGAAGTGGACGGCAACGGCCTGTCTTCGTACCCACACCCATGGTTGATGCCTGACTTCTGGCAGTTCCCGACCGTTTCGATGGGTCTGGGCCCGATCCAGGCGATCTACCAGGCACGCTTCATGAAGTACCTGGAAGCCCGTGGCTTCATCCCGGCCGGCAAGCAGAAGGTCTGGTGCTTCATGGGCGACGGTGAGTGCGACGAGCCGGAATCCCTGGGTGCGATCGCCCTGGCCGGCCGCGAGAAGCTGGACAACCTGATCTTCGTCATCAACTGCAACCTGCAGCGCCTTGACGGCCCGGTTCGCGGCAACGGCAAGATCATCCAGGAACTCGAAGGCGTGTTCCGTGGCGGTGGCTGGAACGTCAACAAAGTCGTCTGGGGCCGTTTCTGGGACCCACTGCTGGCCAAGGACACCAACGGTGCCCTGCAGCGCCGCATGGACGAAGTCATCGACGGCGAGTACCAGAACTACAAAGCCAAAGACGGCGCGTACGTTCGCGAGCACTTCTTCAACACCCCGGAACTCAAGGCCATGGTCGAAGACCTGTCCGACGAAGAGATCTGGAAGCTCAACCGTGGCGGTCACGACCCGTACAAGGTCTACGCGGCGTATCACCAGGCTGTGAACCACAAAGAGCAGCCGACCGTCATCCTGGCCAAGACCATCAAGGGTTACGGCACCGGTGCTGGCGAAGCCAAGAACACCGCGCACAACACCAAGAAGGTCGACGTCGACAGCCTGCGTCACTTCCGTGACCGCTTCGACATCCCGGTCAAGGATGCCGACCTGGAGAACCTGCCGTTCTTCAAGCCGGAAGAAGGTTCTGCCGAAGCCAAGTACCTGGCCGAGCGCCGCGCAGCCCTGGGTGGCTTCGTACCGCAGCGCCGCGCCAAGAGCTTCAGCGTGCCGACCCCGCCACTGGAAACGCTGAAAGCGATCCTGGACGGCTCGGGCGACCGCGAAATCTCCACCACCATGGCCTTCGTGCGTATTCTGGCGCAGCTGGTCAAGGACAAGGACATTGGCCAGCGCATCGTTCCGATCATCCCGGACGAAGCCCGTACCTTCGGTATGGAAGGCATGTTCCGCCAGTTGGGCATCTACTCGTCGGTCGGCCAGCTCTACGAGCCAGTCGATAAAGACCAGGTGATGTTCTACCGCGAAGACAAGAAGGGCCAGATCCTCGAGGAAGGCATCAACGAAGCCGGCGCCATGTCGTCGTTCATCGCTGCCGGTACCTCGTACAGCTGCCACAACCAGCCGATGCTGCCGTTCTACATCTTCTACTCGATGTTCGGTTTCCAGCGTATTGGCGACCTGGCCTGGGCCGCTGGCGACAGCCGCACCCGTGGTTTCCTGATCGGCGGTACCGCCGGCCGTACCACCCTCAACGGTGAAGGCCTGCAGCACGAAGACGGTCACAGCCACATGATGGCGGGCACCATCCCGAACTGCCGCACCTACGATCCGACCTACGGCTACGAGCTGGCGGTGATCATCCAGGACGGCATGAAGAAGATGACCGAAGAGCAACAGGACATCTTCTACTACATCACCGTGATGAACGAATCCTACCAGCAGCCTGCCATGCCGGCCGGTGTCGAGGAAGGCATCATCAAGGGCATGTACCTGCTGGAAGAGGACACCCGCGAAGCCGCACACCACGTACAGCTGATGGGCTCCGGCACCATCCTGCGCGAAGTCCGCGAAGCCGCGAAGATCCTGCGTGAAGAGTTCAACGTCGGTGCCGACGTGTGGAGCGTCACCAGCTTCAACGAACTGCGTCGCGACGGCCTGGCCGTGGAACGTGCCAACCGCCTGAAGCCTGGCCAGAAGCCACAGCAGACCTACGTCGAGCAGTGCCTGAACGGTCGCAAAGGCCCGGTCATCGCCTCTACCGACTACATGAAGCTGTTCGCCGAGCAGATTCGTCAGTGGGTACCAAGCAAAGAGTTCAAAGTTCTGGGTACCGACGGTTACGGTCGCAGCGACAGCCGCAAGAAGCTGCGTCACTTCTTCGAAGTCGACCGCCACTTCGTGGTGCTGGCTGCCCTGGAAGCCCTGGCTGACCGTGGCGAGATCGAACCCAAGGTTGTCGCAGACGCTATCGTCAAGTTCGGTATCAACCCGGACAAGCGCAACCCACTGGACTGCTGAGGAGTATTTTTAAGTGAGCGAACTCATTCGCGTACCTGACATCGGCAGCGGTGAAGGTGAAATCATCGAGCTGTTCGTCAAGGTCGGTGACCGTATCGAGGCTGACCAGAGCCTGCTGACCCTGGAGTCCGACAAGGCCTCCATGGAAATCCCGGCGCCCAAGGCCGGCGTCATCAAGGAGCTGAAGGTCAAGCTGGGCGACCGCCTGAAAGAAGGCGACGAGCTGCTGGTCCTGGAAGCCGAGGGCGCCGCTGCTGCGGCCCCTGAGGCACCGGCCGCTGCCGCTGCTCCGGCTGCGGCGCCAGCGCCAGCCGCTGAAGCCGCTCCTGCTGCTCCGGCCGCAGCCCCGGCTGCTGCCAGCGTGCAGGACATCCACGTGCCGGACATCGGTTCGTCGGGCAAGGCCAAGATCATCGAAGTGCTGGTCAAAGTCGGCGACACCGTCGAAGCCGACCAGTCGCTGATTACCCTGGAGTCCGACAAGGCTTCCATGGAAATCCCGTCGCCGGCCGCCGGCGTGGTCGAAGAAGTGCTGTGCAAGCTGGAAGACGAAGTCGGCACTGGCGACCTGATCTTCAAGCTCAAGGTAGCTGGCGCTGCGCCTGCTGCAGCGGCTCCAGCTGCTGCTGCCCCGGCCAAGGCTGAGGCTGCTCCGGCTGCCGCACCTGCTCCTGCTGCTGCCCCGGCCGCTGCCGCTGCACCGGTTGCTACCGCACCGGCCGCTGGCAGCAATGCCAAGGTTCACGCTGGCCCGGCGGTTCGCCAGCTGGCCCGTGAATTTGGTGTCGACCTGGGCGCTGTTGCCGCCACCGGTCCGCATGGCCGCATCCTGAAAGAAGACGTGCAGGTGTACGTCAAGGCGATGATGCAGAAGGCCAAGGAAGCCCCGGCCGCCGCTGGCGCAACCGGCGGCGCCGGCATCCCGCCGATCCCTGCCGTGGACTTCAGCAAGTTCGGTGAAGTGGAAGAAGTGGCCCTGACCCGCCTGATGCAGGTCGGTGCTGCCAACCTGCACCGCAGCTGGTTGAACGTGCCGCATGTCACCCAGTTCGACTCCGCCGACATCACCGAGCTGGAAGCCTTCCGCGTTGCGCAGAAAGCCGTGGCCGAGAAGGCTGGGGTGAAGCTGACCGTGCTGCCACTGCTGCTCAAGGCCTGCGCCTTCCTGCTCAAGGAACTGCCGGACTTCAACAGCTCGCTGGCGCCAAGCGGCAAGGCCATCATCCGCAAGAAGTACGTGCACATCGGCTTCGCCGTGGACACCCCGGACGGCCTGCTGGTCCCTGTGATCAAGAACGTCGACCAGAAGAGCCTGCTGCAACTGGCTGCCGAAGCCGCTGCACTGGCTGAGAAGGCGCGCACCAAGAAGCTGTCGGCCGACGAGATGCAAGGCGCTTGCTTCACCATCTCCAGCCTCGGCCACATTGGCGGCACCGGCTTCACGCCGATCGTCAATGCGCCGGAGGTGGCTATCCTGGGCGTCTCCAAGGCGACCATGCAGCCAGTCTGGGATGGCAAGGCTTTCCAGCCAAAGCTGATGCTGCCGCTGTCGCTGTCCTACGATCACCGTGTGATCAACGGCGCTGCCGCCGCGCGCTTCACCAAGCGCCTGGGCGACGTGCTGGGCGATATCCGCACCATGCTGCTGTAAGGCAGCACACTGCCCCTTCTTGCGAGGGGCAGTTCCCTTTTCGAGCTGCCACGCTCGTACCTCAACCCCGTCGATTGGCGGGGCTTTTTTTGTCTGCCGATAGGGTTTTGCCGCCTGGGAGATCGAGCGCCGCCCGCGCGGCGCATCGCGAGCTACGCTCGCTCCTACGTTTGTTTCGGGCCAATTTTCCTGTGGGACTTGCGCGCGATCGCCTTGATACATGGCGCGATATAGCGTCGTACTAACACGGCGGTCGCGTGCGCCTGCCACAGGCTGTACTGGCCCGAAACAAACGTAGGAGCGAGCGTAGCTCGCGATGCGCCGCGCGGGCGGCGCTCGATCTCCCAGGCGGCAAAAACCCCAAGGCGATCTAAGTTTTCCGCCCCACCCGCCGATAACCTGTCCACAGCATCAAGCATGGCCGCTTGCCAGCCCTCGGGACATGATGCAACCTTGCCAAATCCGCCGCAGCCACAAGGCAGCGTTCCCTCTTCAAGCGAGTCTTCGATGAAAAGCCAACCCGATGCCGCCAGCCGTGTGGCGGCCGAGGTCGTGACGCAATTACCCGTGCCCTCGCGGCTCGGCATGTTGCGTTTCGAACGGCTCAACGAAGCCACCTGGGCCATGCTCTACCTTGACCCGGCCTGTGAGCGCCAGTTCGGCATGCAACCCGGCGAGCTGTGCGCCCTGATTGACGCGCCCTACGCCAGCCTGATGGAACCCGAAGCACGCTACCGGCTGCACGACGAAATCCAGCTGCAACTGGCCCAGCGCGGCTACTACCGCGTGCGCTACACCCTGCACACGCCGAACACCTCGCTGCGCCTGCTGGAGGCGGGTGAAGCCTACAAGCAACACAACCGCCAACTGTTGCGCGGCTACCTGAGCGTGCTTGACGATCAGCAGGAAGATAGCGGCGAACTTGGCGCCAGCGACCTGGAGTCACGCAACAACCGCCTGCAGCTGGCCCTGCAACAGAACCAGCGCACGCAGCAAGAACAGCTGGAGCACCTGGAGCGCGTACGCGGCCAGCAGGACCTTATTCTGCGCCTTGCCCGCCAGCGTTACAGCGCGGGCAACTCGCTGTTCGAAGCGGCCCAGCTGATTACCCAGAGCGCCTGCGAAATCTACAAGGTCGACAGCGCCAGCATCTGGCACCTGGAAGACCAACGCCTGGAACCGATCATCGCCTGGTACCGCGACGCGCAAGAGCACCGCCAGCCCGAAGCTATCGATGCCAGCCGCTTCCCGGACTACCTGGATGCACTGCACGCAAGCCGCGCCATCGATGCTCACAACGCCGGCCACGACCCGCGCACCCGCGCCCTGGCGCAAAGCATGCGCCCGGAAAACAAGGCCATGCTCGACGCCAGCATCCGCGTCGATGGCCAGGTGATCGGCGTGTTGTGCCTGGAGCAAACCGGCCAGCCACGGGCCTGGCAGTCGGACGAGATTGCCTTTGCCGGCGAGCTGGCCGACCAGTTTGCCCAAGTGATCACAAACCACAAACGGCGTGCCGCGGCCAGCGCCCTGCACCTGTTCCAGCGTGCGGTCGAGCAGAGCGCCAGCGCCTTCCTGCTGGTGAATCGCGACGGCCGGGTGGAGTACGTCAACCCCAGCTTCACCGCCATCACCCAGTACAGTACCGACGAAGTGCAGGGCCGTCAGCTGGGTGAGCTACCGGCACTGGAGAACCTCAGCGAACTGCTGTTCGACTCGCCGTCGAGCCTGGCCATGGGCAACAGTTGGCAGGGCGAGTTCAAGAGCCGGCGCAAGAACCTGGAGCCGTACTGGGGCCAGTTGTCGATCTCCAAGGTATACGGTGACAACCGTGAGCTGACCCACTACATCGGCATCTACGAAGACGTCACCCAGACCAAGCTGGCCCAGCAACGCATCGAACGCCTGGCTTACACCGACAACCTCACCAACCTGGGCAACCGCCCGGCGTTCATCCGCAGCCTGGACGAGCGCTTCGCCCGCGATGGCGAAAGCTCGATGTGCCTGCTGCTGGTGGACATCGACAACTTCAAGCGCATCAACGACAGCCTTGGCCACCAGACCGGCGATAAGCTGCTGATCAGCCTGGCCAGGCGTCTACGCAACAGCCTGCACAGCGGTGGCATCCTGGCGCGCTTTGCCAGTAACGAGTTCGCCGTGCTGCTCGACGACACCAGCCTTGAAGATGGCCAAGGCGTTGCCCAGCAGTTGCTGTGCACCCTCGACAAGCCGATGTTCGTCGACAACCAGCTGATCAACGTCACCGCCTCGGTAGGCCTGGCCTGTGCACCGTTGCACGGCGTCGACCCGGCCAGCCTGATGAAGAATGCCGGCCTTGCATTGCACAAGGCCAAGGCCAACGGTAAACACCAGGTACAGGTGTTTACCGAAGTGCTCAACGCCGAAGCCAGCTACAAGCTGTTCGTCGAGAACAACCTGCGCCGTGCCCTGACCCAGAACGAACTGGAAGTGTTCTACCAGCCCAAGCTGTGCCTGCGCAGCGGTCGCCTGCTGGGCCTGGAAGCGCTGCTGCGCTGGAACCACCCCGAACGCGGCATGATCCGCCCGGACCAGTTCATCAGCGTGGCCGAGGAAACCGGCCTGATCATCCCCATCGGCAAATGGGTGGTGCGCCAGGCGTGCTGCATGAGCCAGCAACTGCGCAAGGCCGGCCTGGGCAACCTGCATGTAGCCATCAACCTGTCGCCCAAACAGTTCTCCGACCCGGACCTGGTGGCGTCGATCAGCACCATCCTCAAGGAAGAAGCCCTGCCCCCGCACCTGCTGGAGCTGGAGCTGACCGAAGGCCTGCTGCTGGAAGCCAGCGAAGACACCCACCGCCAGCTGGACGAGCTGAAGGCCCTGGGCCTGACCTTGGCCATGGACGACTTCGGCACCGGTTATTCGTCGCTGAGCTACCTGAAGAAGTTTCCGATCGACATCCTCAAGATCGATCGCAGCTTCATCAACGAGATCCCCGACAACCAGGACGACATGGAAATCACCTCGGCGGTGGTGGCCATGGCCCACAACCTGAAGCTGAAGGTGGTGGCCGAAGGGATCGAGACGCCGGAGCAACTGGCGTTCCTGCGCCGCCACCGCTGCGACGTGGGCCAGGGCTACCTGTTCGACCGACCGATTCCCGGGCGCGAACTGGCCGAGCGGCTGAAGCGTTATCCGCGTGGCCCGGTGGCCTGACAGCGGCGTAATCCTCGGGCACTATAGAAGCCATTCGGGCCCTTTCGCGGGTAAACCCGCTCCCACAGGTACGCCACAGTATTCGGTATTTGTGGGGGCAACTGTGGGAGCGGGTTTACCCGCGAAGGCCCCAGCCCCCATCTCAATGACATACAGAGGAACGGCCATGGTCCTGCGTTCGGAAATCCTGGTGAACAAAAACGTCATGCCAACTGCGGAACAGGCCCTGCCTGGCCGCGACACGCCAATGAGCCTGCCCGAGTTCCACTACGTCTTCAAAGACACCCCGCTGCTCGGCCCATTCTTCGAAGGCGCCATCGACTTCGCCATCTTCGGCCTGGGTTGCTTCTGGGGCGCAGAGCGCCGCTTCTGGCAGCGTGAAGGTGTGGTCAGCACCGTGGTCGGCTACGCCGGCGGCTTCACCCCGCACCCTACCTACGAAGAAGTCTGCTCGGGCCTGACCGGCCACACCGAAGTGGTGCTGGTGGTGTTCGACAAGGACAAGGTCAGCTACCGCGAACTGCTGGCAATGTTCTGGGAGCTGCACAACCCCACCCAAGGCATGCGCCAGGGCAACGACATCGGCACCCAATACCGCTCGGCCATCTACTGCACCAGCCCGGAACAGCTGGAACAGGCCAAGGCCAGCCGCGACGCCTTCCAGGCCGAGCTGAGCAGGGCCGGCTTCGGTGAGATCACCACCGAAATCGACCAGGCACCGACCGTATATTTCGCCGAGGCCTACCACCAGCAGTACCTGGCCAAGAACCCGGACGGCTATTGCGGCATCGGCGGCACCGGCGTGTGCCTGCCACCCAGCCTGCAAGGTAACTGACGCATGAGCACGATGACCCTGTTCCACTCGCCGTTGTCGCCTTTCGTGCGCAAGGTCATGGTGGTGTTGCACGAGACCGGCCAGCTTGAGCGTGTGCAGCTGCAGCCGGTGAACATCAGCCCGGTGAGCGGCGACCCGCTGCTCAACCTGGACAACCCGATCGGCAAGATCCCGGCCCTGCGCCTGGAAGACGGCACCGTGCTGCATGACAGCCGGGTGATCTGCGAGTACCTCGACCTGCAGCACGTAGGCCTGCCGCTGCTGCCGCGAGAAGGCTCGGCGCGCTGGCGGCGCATGACCTTGGTATCACAGGCCGATGCGATCATGGATGCGGCGGTGTCAAGCCGTTATGAAAGCTTCCTGAGGCCAGAAGACAAGCGCTGGGATGGCTGGCTGCAGGCACAGGGTGACAAGATCCGCCGTAGCCTGGCCAACCTGGAGCAGGAGCACTTGCCGGAGCTGATGTCCGGCTTCGACCTGGCGGCGATTGGCGTGGCCTGTGCGCTGGGCTATCTGGATCTGCGTCAGCCCGGGTTTGGCTGGCGTGAGCGCCAGCCTGGGTTGGCGGCGTGGTATGCCGAAGTGGTCAAGCGGCCGTCGATGGTCGCTACAGCGCCAGTGGCCTGAAGGGGCCCCTTCGCGGGCAAGCCCGCTCCACAGGTAGTGTGCGCCGTACCTGTGGGAGCGGGCTTGCCCGCGAAAGCTTCACCTAGGTATCACAGGAAACAACAGCCCGATCCTGAGCGCCAACCAGCGCCCGATCTCTCTATCCTCCCTCATGCCGCCCTCCCCACACGCGCCCAGTCCAGCCGCCGGGTCAGCACCATGAACACCCCAAGCAAGCCGAAACACAACAGCGACCCCATCAGCAGGGCATAGTCTTCGGCACTCAGCAGCCCGAAGAGCAGCGCGTACAACGCCGCCAAACCCGCTGCAAAACCCACCCCTCGCCACAGGCTGCGTAAAACATGGCTCAGGTAGAAGCCGATCAGCAGCACACAGCCCGAAGCCGACAGCCCATACGCCAGACCAAAGCCAATGTGCTCGGACAACGACAGCAGCAGCAGATAGAAGAACGCCAGCGCCACACCCACCAGGATGTACTGCACCGGGTGCACACTCAGGTTCTTCATTACCTCGAACAGGAAGAAGCCAGCAAAGGTCAGGGCAATGAACAACAACGCGTATTTGATCGCCCGCTCGCTTTTCAGGTACTGGTCCACCGGGTCTATAAAACTCACGCCAAAGCTGCGCTCACTGAAATCCGTACACTGCCCGGCGTTAGCGCACTGGCGGATGGCATCCTCAAGGTTGGTGGCAAAGAACGAGGTTTGCCAATGGGCACTGAAGCCTTGAGCATCGATTTCGCGGCGGTTGGGCAAGTAGTTGCCGACGAAGCTCGGGTGCGGCCAGTTGGCGCGCATGTCCACGCTGCTGGTACGGCCCACGGGTACCACGTGCAACTGGCCAGTACCTTGCAGCGCCAGGTCAAAGCCATAGCTGAACGCTCGCGCCTGTAGCCCGTCCAGCCCCGGCAGGCTGGCGTGCACGCCGCCGCGCATCCAGTCGAGCTGGGTGCCGGCCTCGAACGGCACTTTTTGCTCATCCATGCTCAGCTCCAGACCACTATCGATACCACGGATATCACTGATGCCCACCACCAGGAACGGCGTGTCGAAGCGGTAGTCGTCAAAGTCCTTGTCGATCCCCCAATGCGCCGGGAGCTTGAAGCGGCCGCTGATACGGCCTTTGGCGTGGAACAGGCGCGCCTGGTAGATGCCGCGGGCGCGCAGTTCGGTGTCCACACCCAGGTCGGCGTCGAAGGTTTCCGGCAGGAAGTACAGGTGGCCGGCGATGGTGCTGGTTTCCTGGGTACGCTCACCGTCCTTTTCGATCCAGCGGCGCTGGTACTTTCGGTACGGCACCACCAATAGCGGGCCGCTGAGTTGCTGGTCGAAGCTGGTGCTCTGGGCAATATCGCGCAACACGCCGTCGCGCATGGCCTGGCGTTCGTCGATCAGGCCGTTGATCAGCAGTAGCGGGATGAGCAACAGCAACATCAACATGGCGATCATGCCAAGTTTGAAACCGAGGGTCTTGTTCATGTGGCCTCCTGTGGCAGTGGGCGCAGTGTCTGCGCCTTGCGTGGAGGCTTTGTGGAGAGCGTGTGTGATTTAAGTGTATTTGGACTGCTGCGCGCCCCGCCTATCTCAGCTAATGCGCCGCACCGGCAGCCACAACCGCACCCGCACCCCGCCATCGACGTTGTCCACCGCCAATGCCCCGCCATGCAGCTGCATCACTTCGGCCACGAAGTTCAGCCCCAGCCCGGTGCTCTTGCGCCCGCTCCCGGGCCGCGGCAGCGAGTAGAACCGCTCGCTGACCCGCCCGATGGCGTAGGCCGGTATCGCTTGCCCCTGGTTGAACAAGCTCAACGCCACCCGTTCGCCATCGCGCTCCAGGTCGAACAGCAGCGTGCCCCCTTCCGGGGTGAAGTCCAGCGCGTTGTCGAGCAGGTTGGCCAACGCCTGGCGCATTAGAAACGGATCGCAGAGCAAGCGCAAAGTGGCAGGCACCCGCTGACGTACCTGCAAACGGGCGCCTTCGATACGCGCCGCATGGGCCAGCAGCAACTCATCGACCAACGCCGCCAGCGCCACCTGCTGCTCGTCCTCCAGCGCCTGCATCTGCTCGACCCTGGCCAGGTTGAGCAGCCGCTCGATCATCTGCTGCAAACGCTCGCTCTCGCGCTCGATATTGCCGGCGAAGCGCGCCCGCTGATCAGCGGGCATGTCCTCGGCCTGCAACAGCTCCGAAGCACCACGGATGGCCGCCAGCGGGCTTTTCAGCTCGTGAGTCAGGGTGTGCACGTAGCGCTCGACATAGGCCTTGCCTTCCAGCTGGGTGCGCATGCGCTCCACTGCCTGTGCCAGGTTCGCCAGCTCGCCGCCCTTGTAATGCGGAAGCTCCGCACGTTCCCCTTCGCTGACCGCCTGCGCATAACCTGCCAACTTGCGCAGCGAGCGCGCAAGCCACCACGACAGAGCCGCGCCGATCAGCAAGCCCAGACCGATCAGCCCTAGCCCCAGGGTGAGCAGGCGCCGCTCGGAGCGGTCGATGTAGGGTTGCAATGAGCTATTGGGCTTGGCGACGGTGACAACGCCGATGATCTTGCCGTTGTCGATAATCGGCGCGCCAACGTGCATCACCGAGGTGCTTTCGTCGTTGGGGTCGCTGCGGGTGGAGCGGGCGCCATACTGGCCACGCAGGGTCAGCAGCACGTCATTCCACTGCGAGTAATCCTTGCCCAGGGCCTCGCCACTGGAGTCCAGCAACACGATGCCCTTGGCGTCAGTGACATAGATGCGGTGGCTGACCTGGTTCTTGGCCAGCCCCCAGATCTGTGCGCCCGGGCTGCGCGAGCCGTAGGCCTCGAGCACCTCGGGCAAGCGGCCCTGGTTCAGGGTGCCGGCCTTGACGTCATCCCGCAGGATTTCTGCCAGCAGGTTGGCAGTGTCTACCAATGTTTCTTCGGAGGATTGGCGCACTACCGGTCGAATCTGTTCGCGTACGGTATTGAGCAAGAAGTAACCGGCCAAACCGACGAACAGGAAGTACACCAGGAAGATGCGAATACCCAAGCGCATCAGGCGTGCTCCGGGCTATAGCTGTAACCGAGGCCACGATGGGTCTGGATCGGCTCGGCATCACCCGCTACCTGGCGCAGCTTGGCGCGCAGGCTCTTGATATGGCTGTCGATGGTGCGCTCATAGCCCACATCTGAGGCCACGCCCAAAGCGTCGAGCAGCTGTTCGCGGCTGAACACCCGTTGCGGTTGTTCGAGCAGGCATTGCAGCAAGCGGAACTCATGCCGGGTCAGCGTGAGCGGCTGGCTGCGGTAGGTGATCTGCATGCGCAAGGTGTCGAGGTGGAACAAGGTGGTTTCGCCGACAACCTCGGCCCTCGGGGCCATGCGTTTGAGGATCGCCCGAACGCGCGCTGCCACTTCACGAGGGCTGAAAGGTTTTACTACGTAGTCGTCGGCGCCGATTTCCAGGCCCACTACGCGGTCGATTTCACCGTCCCGCGCGCTGAGAAACATCACCGGCACCTCGGTGAACCGGCGCAGCTGGCGACAGGTTTCGAAGCCACTGATGTCGGGCAGGCCAATGTCGAGGATGACCAGGTCGGCCGGGCGCTGGCGCTGCTGGTCGAGGGCGGCACTGCCCAGGGTTACCCATTCGGTGCTGTGACCGTCGGCCTGCAGGGCGTAGATCAGGGTGTCGGCGATGGCGGCTTCGTCTTCGACGATGAGGATATGAGGCATGGCGTCCGGCCTTGCGGTTTTGAAGGTTGGCACATCTCAGTGTAGGAGCGGGCTTGCCCGCGAACACCGGCGAAGCCGGTGCCTGACAGCACATTATGTGTGTTCGCGGGCAAGCACGCTCCTACATTGTATGGCGCACGCTTCAGATCAACAGCCTGGCTTGCCAGCAGTGAACTTCTTCGCCGGGTTTACCGCCGCCTTGAACTCGCGCAGTGCCTTGGAACCGACCAGCAGCGGGTAGTTGAAGTTGCTGCGGTCCACCAGATTCACCTCCACGGTACGCTTCACATCCCCCAGGCACAGCTCCAGGTCGACCACCGGGCGCTTGGAGACCTCTGGCGCATCCCCTTCGTCCTCTTCATCGGCACGGCCCTTGATCTTGCTGATGCGCGAGACCTTGTGCTCGTAAACCTTGCCGTCCGAGTCCTTGGTCGCCAGGCGGAAGCGCACCCACTCGTCGCCATCGCGGGTGAACAGCTCGATATCCTTGGCCGACAGCGACGCGGTGAAGGCGCCGGTGTCCATCTTGGCTTTCAGGGTTTCGCCCAGTTCAGGCAGGGCAATGTTCTCGTAACGGCCGTATATAGTGGGTTCGGCTGCCATTACCGGCAGCGCCAACAACGACAACAGGGCAAGCAGTGGTTTCACAGGCAGGCTTCCTTGAAAGGGTCAGTGCTTAGACTGCACTGGCAAGAGAGGTTCGCTTACACAAGACTAAACAACATAACGTGAAACATTTGTTCCCGCCGCCGGGCATTGGACATTTGGCGTAGGCCACCGCCCTGCTTATCATTGCCAACCGTTTATCTCCCACAACAAGAGTCTCTTTATGCGTCGCCTGCTGACCGGCATTCTCACTACCACCCTGCTGCTGCTCAATACCGTGGTATTGATCTGCCCGCTGCTGGTCTTCGCCCTGCTCAAGCTGGTGTTGCCAGGCCGTGGCCGCGACTACGCGTCGTGGGCGGTGATGTGGGTGGCCGAAACCTGGTCGGAAATCGACAAAGCCATCTTCGCCCTGTGCATCCCTACCCAGTGGGACATCCGCGGTGTGGAAAACCTGCGCCGGGACACCTCGTACCTGGCCGTGAGCAACCACCAGACCTGGGTCGACATCCCGGCGCTGATCGAAAGCCTCAACCGCCGTACACCGTTCTTCAAGTTCTTCCTGAAAAAGGAGCTGATCTGGGTGCCGTTGCTGGGCCTGGCCTGGTGGGGGCTGGATTACCCGTTCATGAAGCGCTACAGCAAGGCGTTTCTGGAAAAGCACCCAGAGCTCAAGGGCAAGGACCTGGAAATCACCAAGGCGGCCTGCGAGCTGTTCAAGCGCCAGCCAGTGACCGTGGTCAACTACCTGGAAGGCACCCGGTTTACTGAAGCCAAGCGCCAGGAGCAGCAGTCGCCGTATCGCTACCTGCTCAAGCCTAAGGCAGGTGGTGTGGCGTTTGTGCTCGCGGCATTGGGCGAGCAGTTAGATGCCCTGCTGGATGTGACCATCGTGTACCCCGGCAACAAGGCGCCGGGGTTTTGGGAATTGCTCAATGGCAGCATCAGCCGGGTGATTATCGACATTCAGGTGCGGGAGCTGGACCCGGCGTTGTGGGCGGGGGATTACGAGAATGATCCCGAGTTTCGGCAGATGGTGCAGGCCTGGGTCAACCAGTTGTGGGTGGCCAAGGATCAGCGGATCGAGCAGCTACGGCAGGAAATGAGCTGATAATTTTCAAGTGTCTGCCCGGGCCTCTTCGCGGGCACCCTGCGAAGAGGCCCGGGCAGACTGCGCAAGAATCCTCACCCGACCTTCAGACCGAGGGCTGAGCCAATGGCGCCGGTGTGGTCCACAAACTCCCCAGATTCTGCAACAACGCCCCGGCAACCCCCTGCTGCCCCAGATACTGCAGCAGCAACGGCGCAAACTGCCCGATCATCCCGGTATCCATGCCTAGCGCCTTGAACGCATTGTCCAGGTCGCTACGGTTTTCCACGTTGTTGCCCAGTGCGTTGCTCAACGCCGACTGGCTCTCGCTGCTCTTGCCCAGCAAATCACCCAACCCACTTAACCCGCCCAGCGCATTTGCACCGGCCAGCAGGTCCAGCCCTGGCACCGCCTTGGTCAGTTGCCCATAGTCATCGCTGCTAAGGTTGTTGCGTGCCAGCCCCAGCATGGCTCCTGCTCCGCCTACCGCCTGTTCGGGGGTGATGTTCAGCTGGCTGCCCAGGGTGTTGAGCAGATTGGCCTGCGCTTCCGGTGCCTGTACCTGGCCTTGCTGTTGCTGGTTCTGCATGGCGGACACGGCGTTGGCGGCGTCGCTGAGGTTGAAGGCGAACACCGGGCTTGCGGCCAGGGTCATCAGGGTTGCCAGGGTGAAAGCTTTCATTGGAAGAAGACCTCATAGGCCGGGATGGCCCGCGAAAGTAAACTTTAGACCCGACGTTCGAGACTTGGTTCCAGCGGGCGATACCTGACAAAATTGCTAGTTGTCACTGCCTTTAGGGAAGAGCACAGTAACAGCACATTATCCAAATACCAGGATATCGCAAGTGCCCTCTCTTTTCGAATGAATACGTTACTAGAACTAAGCAGTCGTAGGCGAGACGTCGCCACTGATGTCCCACGCCAGTTAAACGTTTCCTGTAACATGCCCATAATAAACGTTCATCGCCCTTACCACCCTAGCCCACTCAGGGAACGCGAGATTTCAGATCGACGAGGCCAACTCAATGAGAAGAATTAGAGCATTTACTTATTCCCCCTACGGCCAGTCTGCGACGTTAATATCGGGGCGACCATCGATCGGCTTCAACGGCGAGTTCTTTGACGCTGTGACCACCACCTATCCGCTAGGCAATGGACATCGCTTGTACAGCCCAAAGCTTATGCGATTCCTTTCACCAGACGAGTTAAGCCCATTCTCAGAGGGTGGTATCAACACATACATGTACTGTAACGGCGACCCCATAGGGAAAATTGATCCTTCAGGGCGAATTCCTATCCTCATTATCATCAAGCCACTTAATAGCCTATACAAAGGCATTAAGAATCGATTTTTTGGCCGCACACCAAAATCTAAACGCCCCCCACAACCCCCTCGAGGAACGCCAACTAAAAGCAAAAACATACAGGACGAAAACTCCAACAACAATCCGTTCATTCGTGCATACGAACAAAAGCAAGCCAGCAGTGACAGATGGTGGCTATACAATGAGCATTTATCTGACATTGAAAAAGCCAAAAACACTGACCTAACCAAAGTTCCCCAAGATGTACTTGATCGCGCGATTAATAACTTCAATCACAGACAAGCAGAGATCGATAGGCTCACCCGAGAGTATAATCTACCACCTTTCCGACGGCACGCTCCTCATTCTTCCCCAGACCTGTCGAGCAATGCCGTCGCCCCCATTCGAAGTAGGCCGTAGCATACCGCAAGCAGTTGCTACCCATCAAAATGGAGCGGGTGAGGCTGTGGAAGATTTTGGTCGCACTCATCGAGCCACACTATCCAAAGCGATCGCCCGAACTATACATTGACCTGAAACTTATAAGCAAAATACCCCAGAATGGATAATGTATAAATGAGAGAATATTTTTACCAAAATCGACAGCTACACACCCTAAAATCAGCTCTCGATATCCGTAGCATCTTTCGTGCTGCCGGCCTGTCACTTGCGGAGCATAGTGACAAGGCCGCTAACCTGCTAGAGACGGATAAGAGCGGAACCGTGATGGGAGCTTTGAGCTTATCCGACCAAAGCGTATACGCATATATGAGCTATGGACACTGCCTCAAGATACCTTCCGACCATTCGATGGTCGGTTTCGACGGCCAGTTAATCGACCCCGTCTTACGGGCCTATCTTTTGGGTAACGGATATCGTGCATTCTCTCCCATTTTTATGCGTTTCTCTTCTCCCGACTCACATAGCCCATTTGGAACTGGCGGCATTAATAGCTACTGTTATTGTCTAGACGACCCCATTAATAGAACCGATACCTCGGGACACGCCTCAACGAAATTTGCCATGCTACCAAGATCCATAAACAAGGCATGGCGCAAGGCTAGAGAAAACGGTTGGGAAAGTATATTAACTAACCCAAACATCATTTCAAAGATTCAACCCACCCTACCCAGCAAAGATGTTGTAAGCCTCGCGCACGCATCAAAAAAAATACACACCGCCGTCAGCATAGAATCTAACAAAATAGCCAACAGCAAAATCTCGATTGATAATGTACTACAAACTAGAGATATGCAATTCGAAGGCACACTACCGAGTTCAGTATCGACGCGACGAAATGATGTTATCCTGCACGCAATCAACCAAACTGAAACCTTGCAAGACAATTTTTTGAGATTGAATGAAGCGCCCACAGACTTGGGTACCGGACGTAGGCATGCAATCGTAGTCCGCCCTGGCCGGCGCAGGCCAACTTTGTCTAGCCATAGCAGCACCGACAGCATTTTTGATGAAAACGGGGATATTCGCGGCAACCCTAGAAACTAACTTAGCTATGTGCATTACTACAAACCATTTTCTGCAGTAAGGTAGCCCCTGCGACTATACAGAATGGATAGCAGCGCACCTCTTTCACCCATCGCACGTAACCTCACCCACCGGAACAACGGAACTTGCTCGGCTCTAGGTTGGAGCTTCGTGGGCTTTGAGATCAGTTATTCAGCCTTGAAAAAGCCCCTCAAATTGAGGGGCTCTTGTCAGGCAACTGCTTTTTACGCCGCGCCCCACATCTTGTGCGGGTCGATCACAAACTTCTTAGGCACACCCGCATCAAACTCGCCATACCCTTCCGGCGCCTGATCCAGGTTGATCACCTGCACACCCACCACTTCAGCAATGTTGATGCGGTCCCACATGATCGCCTGCATCAGCTGGCGGTTGTACTTCATGGTCGGGGTCTGGCCGGTGTGGAAGCTGTGCGATTTCGCCCAGCCCAGGCCGAAGCGGATGCTCAGTGCCCCGATCTTGGCAGCGGCATCGACCGCGCCCGGGTCCTCGGTCACGTACAGGCCCGGGATACCGATGTTGCCGGCCACGCGGGTCACTTGCATCAGCGAGTTCAGCACGGTGGCCGGGGCCTCGTGCTTGGCACCTTCATGGCCGTGGCCACGGGCCTCGAAGCCTACGGCGTCGACAGCGCAGTCCACTTCCGGCTCGCCGAGGATGTCGACGATCTGCTCGTGCAGCGGGGTGTCCTTGGACAGGTCGACCACTTCGAAGCCCTGCGACTTGGCGTGGGCCAGGCGGGCCGGGTTAAGGTCACCGACGATTACGCAGGCCGCGCCCAGCAAGCGCGCCGAGGCAGCGGCGGCCAGGCCGACCGGGCCAGCACCGGCAACGTAGACAGTGCTGCCTGGGCCTACGCCAGCAGTCACGGCACCGTGGTAGCCGGTGGGCAGGATGTCGGACAGGCAAGTCAGGTCACGGATCTTTTCCATGGCCTTGTCGCGCTCAGGCAGCTTCAGCAGGTTGAAGTCGGCGTATGGCACCAGCACGTATTCGGCCTGGCCACCGGTCCAGTCGCCCATGTCGACGTAGCCGTAAGCACCGCCGGCGCGCGCCGGGTTGACGGTGAGGCAGACACCGGTGTGCATCTCTTTGCAGGAGCGGCAGCGACCGCAGGCGACGTTGAACGGGACCGATACCAGGTCGCCGATCTGCATGCGCTCGACATCGCGGCCCTTCTCGACGATTTCACCGGTGATTTCGTGGCCCAGGACCAGGCCGACCTGGGCAGTGGTGCGGCCACGGACCATGTGCTGGTCAGAACCGCAGATGTTGGTGGAGACCACCTTCAGGATGACGCCGTGTTCGATTTTCTTGCCGCGCGGGTCCTGCATTTTCGGGTAGTCGATGTGTTGCACTTCGACCTTGCCGGCGCCGAGATATACCACTCCACGATTGCCAGACATTGCTTGTACCTCGCTTGATTATTATTTATGCAGCGTTGGTTGAAGCGCCGCCATCCGTGGGCGGCATGTACTACTGGAATGCAGGGAATTGTGGGCCGGATGGGGCCGGACGCACTGACTGGAAGCGACAGGGAGATGCCTTTTCGCGGCAGGGCTGTCGTCGGAGGATATGAGGGAGATACCGAGGCGCATAACTGCACTGGCCTCTTCGTGGACAAGCCCGCTCCCACAAGGACTGTGCTGGGCCCGAAGGCGGCGCAGTACCTGTGGGAGCGGGCTTGCCCGCGAAGAGGCCAGAACAGGTGTTAGAGAACCACAGTCCGGTTGGCGTTGAGGAACACCCGTCGCTCGATGTGATAACCCACCGCTCGCGCCAATGTCAGGCATTCGATATCCCGCCCTTTGGCAATCAGGTCTTCGGGATAGTGACTGTGATCCACCACCTCGACACCCTGGGCAATGATCGGCCCTTCATCCAGGTCGTTGTTGATGTAGTGCGCCGTGGCACCGACCATTTTCACACCCTTGTTGTAGGCCTGGTGATAAGGCTTGGCGCCTTTGAAGCCCGGCAACAGCGAGTGGTGAATATTGATCGCCCAACCATCCAGACGGCGGCAAAGCTCGGGCGACAGTACCTGCATGTAGCGGGCAAGAATAACCAGCTCAGCACCGGTCTCCTCGATCACCTGCAGCACCTTGCGCTCTTGCCCGGGCTTGTCCTTGGGGTCGAGTGCGAAGTGGTAATAAGGAATCTTGTGCCAATGCGCCAAGGGTTCGAGGTCCGGATGGTTCGACACCACGGCCACCACATCCATACCCAATTGGCCAATGCGCTGGCGATACAGCAGGTCATTCAGGCAATGGTCAGCCTTGGACACCATGATCACCACCTTGGGGCGGTGGTTGGGCGCGGTCAGCTCGAAGGCCATGCCGAACGCTTCGCTGCGCTCGGCGAGGCCGGCCCGGAAGCCCGCCTCGTCAAAATCGTCCGGCTGACGGAACTCGACGCGAATGAAGAAGCGCCCCGACTGCCGGTCATCGAAGGAGTGGTGCTCCGTCACGTAGCAGCGCTGCTCGAAGAGGTAACGCGTCACCACGTCGACGGTACCGAGCATGCTCGGGCAGTCGGCGGTGAGAATCCAGGTATCCGGTGCCCGACTCATGTTCTGGTCTCCTTAAGCTTCGATGCTCAAGCCGTATTCGGCAGAAGCGTCCTGCAGCCACAGCCACCAGTAGTCGGCAAAGCTGCGGCGAATCACCAGCTCCCAGGTGTCTTCTGCAGTGCGGCGGATCACCAGTTGCGACTTGGCGAACACGGTGCCCACAGCCTTGCCCACCGGGAAGTTGTTCGGGTGAACATCATAGCTGGTGGACTTCATCAGCACGTCGCGCACGTTCGGGCCACGCAGTTCCAGCAGGCTTTGCCCGCCACTGACATTGACGACCTGAATGTGCTGGCCTTCAAGGGCCGCGCGCAGCTTTTGCTCGACTGCCAGCTCCTGACCGCCGGGTACGATCAGCAACCACTCGTCGGGGCCGACCCATTGCAGCGACATATCCTTGTTGGCGACCACGGTCAGCGCCACTGGCAGCTCCAGGCCAAGGGCCTTGTGCACGCCGGCGGCGAATTCCGGGTTGTGGCCATCACCGCGCAGGGTGAGGTGGCCGAGGAACTTGCGTTCACGCAGGGTCACGCCTGCGTTCTTGCGGCCTTTGCCTACCAGGCTGGCCAGGTCGGCATGGTGCAGTGGCGACTGGGCTTTGGCCTCGGCGCCGGGGTTTTGCTGGAAGACGTTGATAGCGCTCATTTCTTACCTGCCTTGAATTCTGGATTCGACCACGATGCCTGCGGGAGACGGCCATCCTGTGGGAGCGGGCATGCCCGCGAATGCGATGTTGAATTCACCGCCCTCTTCGCGGGTACGCCCGCTCCCACAGAGACCTCATTCCACGCCTGACACCGGTTGGACCGGGGGCCTTAGACGTTCTGCCGCTCACCCTTCGGATCGAAGAACACCGAAGACACGATTTCCGCCTCGATCACGCTGCCATCCGCCTGCGGCGAGTAGACACGCTCGCCCATGCGCTTGAGGCCGCCTTTGACCACACCCATGGCGAACGAGTAGCCCAGGGAGTTGGACGCGTAGCTGGAGGTGACGTGGCCGACCATGTCCATCGGGATTGGCTGTTTCGGGTCGAACACCAGTTGGGCGCCTTCCGGCAGCCACTTGGTCGGGTCGACCGGCTTCAGGCCCACCAGCTGCTTGCGGTTCTCACGTACGCAGTCTTCGCGGTTCATGCCACGCAGGCCGATCCACGAGAACGGCTTGTTGCGGCCAACGCACCAGCTCATGTTCAGGTCGTCCGGGTTCATCGAACCATCGGTGTCCTGGCCAACGATGATGAAGCCCTTCTCTGCACGCAGTACGTGCATGGTCTCAGTGCCGTACGGGGTCAGGTTGTACTTCTTGCCGGCCTCGATGATCTGTTCCAGCACGCCCATCGCGTAGTTGGCCTGCACGTTCACTTCGTACGACAGCTCGCCGGTGAACGAGATACGGAACACACGGGCCGGCACGCCACCGACGTTGCCTTCCTTCCAGGTCATGAACGGGAAGGCTTCCTTGTCCATGTCGATGTCGGTCAGCTCGCTCAGCAGCTTGCGGCTGTTAGGGCCGGACAGGGTCATGGTGGCCCAGTGGTCAGTGACCGAAGTGAAATACACCTTCAGCTCTGGCCATTCGGTCTGGTGATACAGCTCCATCCACTGCAGCACGCGGGCAGCGCCGCCGGTGGTGGTGGTCATGATGAAGTGGTTGTCGCCGACGCAGGCGGTTACGCCGTCGTCGAAGACCATGCCGTCTTCCTTGCACATCAGGCCGTAGCGGGCCTTGCCCACGTCGAGCTTGGTCCAGGCGTTGGTGTAGATGCGGTTGAGGAACTCGCGCGCGTCCGGGCCCTGGATGTCGATCTTGCCCAGGGTCGAGGCGTCCAGCAGGCCCACGCTGTCGCGCACGGCCTTGCATTCGCGAGTCACGGCAGCATGGATGTCTTCACCGGCTTTCGGGAAGTACCACGGGCGCTTCCACTGGCCGACGTCTTCGAACTCGGCGCCGTTCTTCACGTGCCAGGCATGCAGGGCAGTGAAGCGCACGGGCTCGAACAGGTGACCACAGTGACGGCCCGCTACCGCGCCGAAAGTGACCGGCGTGTAGTTGGGGCGGAACATGGTGGTACCCATTTCCGGGATGGTGATGCCGATCGAACGGGCGGCGATGGCCAGGCCGTTGATGTTGCCCAGTTTGCCCTGGTCGGTACCGAAGCCCAGCGCGGTGTAGCGCTTGACGTGCTCGACCGACTCGAAGCCTTCACGGGTGGCCAGTTCGATACCGGCTGCGGTCACGTCGTTCTGCTGGTCGACGAACTGCTTCGGCCCCTTGGTGCCTTTGTCGTGCGGCACCAGGAACAGTGCCACAGTGGCCTCTTCCTTGCGCGCCACGGTTTTTGGCAGGGTGCCGACAGTGGCCTTGAAACCGGCCTCGGTGGCTGCGCGGACGCCGCCTTCGAAGCCATCGGCAATCACATCGCCCAAGGCATACACGCCGTTGATACCACCGACGCACTCACGCTTCTGCGGCGCATCGCCCGGCACGAAGCCAAGGATATCGTCACGCCATACCGGGCGACCGCCCAGGTGCGAAGCCAGGTGCACGATCGGGCTGTAACCGCCCGAGGACGCGATCAGGTCGCACTCGAGGACTTCGCCTGGGCTGGTGACTTTGTGCGCCTGCACATCGATCGCCGCCACACGGGCACCAGTGACGTGCTTGCTGCCTTTGGCCTCGACCACGGCGCTGGAGGTGAGGATGCGAATGCCTTTGGCACGCGCTTCTTCAACCAGCGAACCACGTGGGTTATGGCGGGCGTCGGCAATGGCGACCACTTGCAGGCCTGCGTCGTGCCAGTCCAGCGCGGCGCGATAGGCGTGGTCGTTGTTGGTCGACAGTACCAGCTTGCGACCCGGGGCCACGCCATAGCGGCGAACATAGGTGGAAACAGCACCGGCCAGCATGTTGCCCGGCACGTCGTTGTTGCCGTACACCAGCGGGCGCTCGTGGGCGCCGGCAGCCAGTACCACACGCTTG
The DNA here is from genome assembly GCF_043103305.1 of Pseudomonas sp. YQ_5. Taxonomy (NCBI): domain Bacteria; kingdom Pseudomonadati; phylum Pseudomonadota; class Gammaproteobacteria; order Pseudomonadales; family Pseudomonadaceae; genus Pseudomonas; species Pseudomonas sp. YQ_5. The sequence continues at coordinate 41,745 of NZ_JBICJS010000037.1, forward strand.
GCGCGAACGCGGTGCACGCGGTGGCGAACCTGGCCGATCGGGGCGCGATCGCCGAGGTGGTCGGTGAGGCGCTCGTGAATGGTCAGGAAGTTATGATCGTGGTAACCATTGACCGTGGCACGTGGCAGCAGGGTCACTTCCGGCAGGCTTTCCAGCTCTTTGACCACTGCGTTGACCCAGTCGGCGGCAGGCTTGCCGTCGAGGGTTTCGCGGGTGTCGAGCAGGCTGCCGCCGAACTCTTCCTGCTCGTCAGCCAGGATCACGCGGGCACCGCTGCGCGCAGCGGCCAATGCCGCAGCCAGGCCAGCAGGGCCGGCGCCGACGATCAGCACGTCGCAGTGCCGGTTCATGTAGTCGTAGCTGTCAGGATCGTTCTGCAGCGGTGCACGGCCCAGGCCGGCGGCTTTACGGATGTACTTCTCGTAAGTCATCCAGAACGATTTGGGGTACATGAAGGTTTTGTAGTAGAAGCCCGGCGGCATCATGCTGCCGCCAACCTTGCCGAGGATGCCCATGACGTCGTTGTTGACGTTCGGCCAGCCGTTGGTGCTGGTGGCGACAAGACCTGCGTACAGCGCCTGCTGGGTGGCACGCACGTTGGGGATCTGGGTAGCTTCGCTGGAGCCGATCTGCAGGATGGCGTTCGGCTCTTCGGTACCGGCGGCGATGATGCCGCGCGGGCGCGAGTACTTGAAGCTACGGCCGACGATGTCGACGCCGTTGGCCAGCAACGCGGCGGCCAGGCTGTCACCGGCATAACCCTGGTAGGTCTTGCCGTTGAAGGTGAAGTTCAGGACCTTGCTGCGGTCGATACGGCCGCCGCTGGCGAGGCGATAGGTCTGGCTCATACTTTTTCCCCTTGGCCTTTGACGGTCGACGCTGCGCCGGTGGCTTTGCCGTTGGCGGTCACTTGCGGCTTCTCGCCAATCTTGTAGGTTTCCAGAATTTCGTAGGTCACGGTGTCACGGGTGACGTTGAAGTACTGGCGGCAGCCGGCAACGTGGTCCCACAGTTCATGGTGAATACCGCGTGGGTTGTCACGGTAGAACATGTAGGTACCCCACTCCTCGTCGGAGCAGGCGTTAGGGTCCAGCGGGCGGGCGATGTGCGCCTGGCCAGAGGCGTGGAACTCTTCTTCGGAGCGCAGCTCGCCGCAGTGGGGACAGAAAATATGCAACATGACGGTGTCTCCGGTTAGTGGGCGACGGCGGCAGCGCCGTGTTCGTCGATCAGTGCGCCGTTATAGAAACGGTCCATGGAGAACGGCGCGGCCAGTGGGTGCATTTCGCCCTTGGCCAGGCTCGCGGCGAAGACGTTGCCCGAACCGGGGGTCGCCTTGAAGCCGCCAGTACCCCAACCGCAGTTGAAGAACATGTTCTTGACCGGGGTTTTGGTGATGATCGGGCAAGCGTCCGGCGAGGTGTCTACGATGCCGCCCCACTGGCGGTTCATGCGAACACGCGAAAGGTTGGGGAACATCTCGACGATGGCCTGCAGGGTGTGCTCGATCACCGGGTACGAACCGCGTTGGCCGTAGCCGACCCAGCCGTCAATACCGGCACCGATCACCAGGTCGCCTTTGTCGGACTGGCTGATGTAGCCGTGTACGGCGTTGGACATGATTACGCTGTCGATGATCGGCTTGATCGGCTCGGATACCAGCGCTTGCAGCGGGTGCGATTCCAGCGGCAGGCGGAAGCCGGCCAGCTTGGCCATGTGCCCGGAGTTACCGGCGGTGACCACGCCGACGCGCTTGGCGCCGATGAAGCCTTTGTTGGTTTCCACACCGATGACCGCGCCGTTTTCCTTGCGGAAGCCGATCACTTCGGTTTGCTGGATCAGGTCGACACCCAAGGCGTCGGCAGCGCGGGCGAAGCCCCAGGCCACGGCATCGTGACGGGCAACGCCGCCACGGCGCTGTACGGTGGCGCCGAGGATCGGGTAGCGGGTGTTCTTGGAGCAGTCCAGGTACGGGATTTCGGCCGCAACCTGGGCAGTATTCAGCAGCTCGCCATCCACGCCGTTGAGGCGGTTGGCGCTGACCCGACGCTCGGAGTCACGCATGTCCTGCAGGGTGTGACACAGGTTGTAAACACCGCGCTGGGAGAACATCACGTTGTAGTTGAGGTCCTGGGACAGGCCCTCCCACAGCTTCATGGCGTGCTCGTACAGGTGCGCCGACTCGTCCCACAGGTAGTTGGAACGCACGATGGTGGTGTTACGGGCGGTGTTGCCGCCGCCCAGGTAGCCCTTCTCGATCACGGCAACGTTGGTGATGCCGTGCTCTTTGGCCAGGTAGTAGGCCGTGGCCAGGCCATGGCCGCCACCACCGACAATAACCACGTCGTAAACCTTTTTAGGGGTTGGCGTGCGCCACATCCGCTGCCAGTTTTCGTGGTGGCTGAGGGAGTGCTTGAAAAGGCCGAAGCCCGAGTAACGTTGCATGGTGTGTGACTCCACTCAGCGGTAGACAGGGAAATCTGCGCACAGGGCCGCGACGTTCTTCGCCACATCGGCTTCGACGTCTGCGTCACCGAGGTTGTCGAGGATGTCGCAAATCCAGCCAGCCAATGCCACACACTGAGCGACCTTGAAGCCGCGGGTGGTGACGGCCGGGGTGCCGATACGCAGACCCGAAGTGACGAACGGCGACTGCGGGTCGTTCGGCACGGCGTTCTTGTTGACGGTGATATGCGCACGACCCAGGGCGGCGTCGGCGTCTTTGCCAGTCAGGCCCTGACGGATCAGGCTGACCAGGAACAGGTGGTTGTCGGTACCACCGGAAACCACATCGTAGCCACGGTCGATGAACACCTTGGCCATGGCCTGGGCGTTTTCGATCACTTGCTGCTGGTAGGCCTTGAATTCAGGCTCCAGCGCTTCCTTGAAGCACACCGCCTTGGCAGCGATCACGTGCATCAGCGGGCCACCCTGGGCGCCCGGGAATACAGCGGCGTTCAGCTTTTTCTCGATCTCTTCGTTCGACTTGGCCAGGATCAGGCCGCCACGTGGACCGCGCAGGGTCTTGTGGGTAGTGGTGGTGACCACGTCGGCGAACGGGATCGGGTTCGGGTACAGGCCAGCGGCGACCAGGCCGGCAACGTGGGCCATGTCGACGAACAGCAGTGCGCCCACTTTGTCGGCGATGGCGCGGAAGCGTGGGAAGTCGAGGGTCTTGGAGTAGGCCGAGAAACCGGCAACGATCATTTTCGGCTTGTGCTCGACCGCCAGGCGCTCGACTTCATCATAGTCGATCAGGCCGGTGTTGGTGTCGATGCCGTACTGGACAGCGTTGTACAGTTTGCCCGAGGAGGACACTTTGGCGCCGTGGGTCAGGTGACCACCGTGGGCCAGGCTCATGCCCAGGATGGTGTCACCGGCTTGCAGCAGGGCCAGGTAGACCGCGCCGTTGGCCGACGAGCCGGAGTGCGGCTGGACGTTTGCGTAGTCGGCACCGAACAGCTGCTTGGCGCGCTCGATAGCCAGGGCTTCTACCTTGTCTACGTGCTCGCAGCCACCGTAGTAACGCTTGCCCGGGTAGCCTTCGGCGTACTTGTTGGTCAGGCCGCTGCCTTGGGCCTGCATGACGCGCTTGCTGGTGTAGTTCTCCGAGGCGATCAGCTCGATGTGATCTTCCTGGCGCTGTTCTTCGGCATTCATCGCCGCCAGCAGTGCATCGTCGTAACCCTGGATCTGGTCTTGCTTGCTGAACATTGTGTATCTCCCGGCAGCGATCATTTTTTGTCGTGGGGCACTGTGGCCCTTTGTGGCGATGTTATGACTGGCGGGGTCGGGTCAGATGCCTGCGCACGCCTTGCAATGGCGCGTTTACGACATTCGCTGTTGTGCTGTTTGTGCTGGCCCTTTCGCGGGTGAACCCGCTCCCACAGGTACGGTCGCGCTCTGAAGGCTTGCGGCGCCCTGTGGGAGCGGGTTCACCCGCGAAAGGGCCAGCCCGGACAACACAGAAATCAGCCGATGCACGGGTTGTATAGGCAAGTGCTGAATCGATGGTTTAGAGTGCTGTTCTGCGTCGTTCACAGGACCGTGCCATGACAGACAAGAGCCAACAATTCGCCAGCGACAACTATTCCGGTATTTGCCCCGAAGCCTGGGCGGCGATGGAAAAAGCCAACCGCGGCCACGACCGCGCCTACGGTGACGACCAGTGGACCGAGCGCGCATCGGAGTACTTCCGCAAACTGTTCGAAACCGACTGCGAAGTGTTCTTCGCCTTCAACGGCACCGCCGCCAATTCCCTGGCCCTGGCGTCGCTGTGCCAGAGCTATCACAGCGTGATCTGCTCCGAAACCGCCCACGTCGAAACCGACGAATGCGGTGCGCCGGAGTTTTTCTCCAACGGCTCCAAGCTGCTGACAGCGGCCAGCGTCAACGGCAAGCTAACGCCACAGTCTATTCGTGAAGTGGCGCTCAAACGCCAGGATATCCATTACCCCAAGCCGCGCGTGGTGACCATTACCCAGGCCACGGAAGTGGGCACGGTGTACCGCCCCGACGAGCTGAAGGCGATCAGCGCCACCTGCAAGGAGCTGGGCCTGAACCTGCACATGGACGGCGCACGCTTTACCAACGCCTGTGCTTTCCTGGGCTGCAGCCCGGCCGAACTGACCTGGAAGGCCGGTGTGGATGTGCTGTGCTTTGGCGGCACCAAGAACGGCATGGCGGTGGGCGAGGCGATTCTGTTCTTCAACCGCCAGTTGGCCGAAGACTTCGATTATCGCTGCAAGCAAGCCGGGCAACTGGCGTCGAAAATGCGCTTCTTGTCGGCGCCATGGGTCGGGCTGCTGGAAGATGGCGCCTGGTTACGCCATGGCAACCACGCCAATCATTGCGCGCAACTGCTGGCATCGTTGGTCAGTGACCTGCCGGGGGTAGAGCTGATGTTCCCGGTGGAGGCGAACGGGGTGTTCCTGCAGATGCCGGAGCACGCCATCGAGGCGCTGCGGGGCAAGGGCTGGCGCTTCTATACCTTTATCGGCAGCGGTGGCGCGCGCTTCATGTGCTCGTGGGATACTGAAGAAGCGCGAGTGCGTGAGCTGGCGGCGGATATTCGCGCGATCATTGGTGGCTGAGCGAGAGCCGGGGCCGCCTTGCGGCCCCCGCGATCTAAAGCCTGAACCCACCCATCTGCCGCGCCAGGTCATCAGCCAACCCACGCAACGCCTGGCACTCCTCGCGGCACCCTTGCACCTCCGCCGCCGTTTCACGCGCCAAATCGGAGATCCCCTGCACAGTACGGTTGATTTCTTCGGTCACCGCCGACTGCTCCTCGGTAGCCGTGGCCACCTGGTGGTTCATGTCACTGATGTGCTCTACCTGGTCGGTAATCGCGCTCAGCGATGCCCCGGTGCGCTGGCTCGATTCCACGCCGCTGCCGGTAGCCTGCTGCCCTGCCTGCATTGAACTCACCGCCGAACCTGCCCCCTGCTTCAGGCGCTGGATCATCTGCTGCACTTCATCGGTGGACAGCTGTGTGCGCCGGGCCAGCGTACGTACTTCATCGGCCACAACTGCGAACCCGCGCCCCATCTCCCCTGCCCGCGCGGCCTCGATGGCAGCGTTCAGCGCGAGCAGGTTGGTCTGTTCGGAAATGCTGCGGATTACCGCGAGCACTTCATCGACCGAGGCGACTTCGTCAGCCAGTTGGCTGACCGCATCGGCCGCCTTGCCGATGTCACCCGACATGCCCTCGATGCCACGAATGGATCGTTGCACCACCTCGCGCGCCTGCAACGCCTCGTCTCGTGCCGACTGCGACGCCTGGGCCGCATCGCCGGCATTACGGGCGATGTCCTGCACGGTCAGGCCCATCTCGTGTACAGCAGTGGCGACCATTTCGGTCATCTCTTGCTGGCGCCCGGAGCGCTCGGCAGTGTTGTCCACCACCTGGGTTACCTGCTCCACGGCCCGCCGCAGCCGCTCGGAGGTACTCAACACCTCGCCGATCAGGCTGCGCTGGCTGTCCAGAAAGCGGTTGAAACCACGGGCCAGGTCACCCAGCTCATCCTGGCGCGAATCGTCCAGACGGTGGCTGAGATCCCCCGCTCCACCGCCAATCTGAACCAATGCAGCGGTAACGCGGCGGATCGGCCGCACCAGGCCTCGCGCCAGCAGTACCACCAACAGCAGTGACACCAACGCTACGGCGCCACCGATCAGGCTGGTCAGCCAGACGGCCTGATGCATTTGCGCGTAAATTTCCGACTCTGGCACTTCGGCCACAAGGGTCCAGTTGAGGTCGCGCAAGGGCAAGCCCAGCGCCAGGTAGCGCTCACCGTCACGGCTGAAGCGGCTGCTACGCAGGCTCGCGCCTCCGGTCATGACACCTTTGGCTGCGTCCGCGCCTAGCTGCTCGGCAAGCTGGCGCTTGCCACTGAAGGCACCATCGGGATGCACCTGGATCAAACCATCGTTGCGCACCAGAAACACTTTGCCGTGCTCGCCAAAGCTGAAATCGTGGATCAGCTTCGACAACTCGGTCATGCGCAGGCCCATGCCGGCCACACCCACCAGCTTGCCTTCCTTTTCCACACGATAATCGATGAACAGTGCCAGCTCGCCGGTGGCACCATCGATGTCGATGTTGATGAACCGCTCGGCGCCGCTGTCGATGTAACCGTAAAACCAATTGTCCTTGGGGTTGCTGCGGCTGAGGGTACGGTCCAGACCCTTCTCGCTGTAGTAGTGGCCGGTTTCGGTCGAGGCGAACAGCGCAGTAAAAGCGTGGTTGCGCTGTTTGGCGGCGGCCAGGTATTCGATGAATTGGGGTGCCTGCGCGGGATCTTCACCGGCAGCAAGCCAGTCGCGCAGCAGAGTGTTACCGGCAATGTCCGCGGCAGCGACCAACGGTTGCCCCAGCATGCGCTCGATGTCGTTGCGGATGGCCTCGACGCTGGCGGGCAGGGCTGTGTCGACCAGGTAGCGGTCGGTGAGACGGTTGAGCGCCACGGTGAAGATAATGACCACCACCAGGATGCTCGCCAGCAAGGCAGCGCCCATGCTGGTGATCAATTGCAACTGGATGCTCTTACGCCAGATACGCATGCCCCTACTCCCCGCAGATTATTGTTCTGCGGAAAGTGTATACACTTGCGTATCCAGTTAATCCAGTGATCTGAAGCAATCAGATGCACCCCGCAGGAGCGGATTTACCCGCGAACGCGATGTTGAAGCCACTGACGCATTCGCGGGTAAACCCGCTCCTAGAGGGGAAAGTGTGCGGTCTTATTGCTCTGCAATGGTCCGCACGATGGCATCCACCGTGGCGTCGATTTGCGCTTGAGTACGCGCAAGGGTCTGCTGATGCTCTTTCTGCAGTTCAACCTGTTTGGAGCACAGGTTAAGGGCAGCCAGCACCAGCAGTTTGTCACCGATCAAGGTCGGGTACTGACGCTTGGTCTCGTTAAGGGCTTTGTTGAGCATCCGTACCGCCTGGGCCAGGGTTTCTTCCTGGCCTTCGGGCGCCTTGATCGAATAGTCGATGCCGAGAATCGACACGACATTGATCGGCTGCTCCTGCAGTCTCATGCGCCAACAACGCCCGCGCTGGCACGCTCGACCAGGGCCTGAATGCGTGCTGCGGTAGCGCCGTTCTTCTCTTCCTGCTCCATCAGCGACAGTTGCAGGGTTTCGTTCTCTTCCTTGGCCTGGGCCAGTTCCTGGCCAAGGGCGGTGTTCTGCTCGATGAGTTGAGCGTTTTTCTGCATCAGGTCGCTGACCAGTTGCTCGATTTGATTCAGGGAAGCTTCCAGCATGGGTCTATCTCAGGTTGTTGCGAGGGGCACACACGATAAAGAAAAGTGCGCCCTATCGCCATTAAATATCGGATTCATAAGGTGTCGAACCCGCAGATTGACAGGATAACCGGCACCTTGTTCCGACTTGAGTCAACCGCCGGTCAGGAAAAAGATAGCTGCCTCACAAACTTCGCCCGAGGTACGGGCATGGGGCGGGGGGGCATTGCTGAGGAACTGAAGCCGCTTTGCAGCCCCACCGGTCCGACCGACTTACTGGCTTGCGAGTCAATTTGAGGATTACCGGCAAATGGGCCAACAAACGGCGAAAATTCGGCACCAGCCAGATCCATCACATAAGGTCCTGAGGCAGGGATCAAATGATCAACATGCTTCTTCAGAGCCTTACCGACCGAAACGACTTTAACGCTGAACCTCACGACGCTGCCAACAGCAGCCAACTCTTTGGCACCGGGTACTCCGTAAGAGGCCATGGCGCCGCCGATGCCGGCCAACCATGTAGCGCCCTCGCCCAACGTCTTCAACCGATCGCGGCCAGAAAAAAATGCTTTGATTCGCGATCCAAACCATACAACTCGTTTAGCCAGCACCCAGAGGCTGGACGTTCCACTTGGATCATGCCTGTTGAGCGGGTCTCCCAGGCAGTAGGCATAAGCGTTGATGCCACCTTTGGAAAACGGGCTTAGTTGGTCTGCAGACAAAAATCGCCTCAAGGTTGGGCTATATGCTCTTCTGCCATTGCCAAGCAGATAATTGCCAGTGGGGGCGTCGCGCAGCTCTCCATTGAATGCGAGTAGAGAAGCATGATTGCCAAATTGCGCGCCGTAGGGATCGTATGGCGCTGAGCGGCACATACTCACGGCAAGCGAATTGCTTTGGTTCATACAATCATCCAGAGTGGTTTCAGGCAACCTTACTCGGCCACCAGGCACTCTGAAACTGGCAAAAGTGCCAGTCCTGCAATAGAACAGGGCTGCGCAAGCAGCCCCGATATCTCGAATCAGTAATCGATCCGCACATCCCCTTTCGGCACGCTGCAGCACGACAGGATGTAGCCCTCGGCTTCGTCCTCTTCGGTAATCCCGCCGTTGTGCTCCATCTCCACTTCACCACCCAGCTTGAGCACCTTGCAGGTGCCGCAGATGCCCATGCCGCAGGCTTTCGGGATCATCAGGCCAACCTTGGCTGCCGCCGCGTGCACGGTCTCGCCCGGGGCGATGCGGATGCTCTTCTCGCTGCCGATGAACTCCACCAGATTGAGGTCGGACGCATCCAGCTCCGGTGCATCGGCCGCCTGCTCGGCGTGCTCCACGGCATCGGCCTTGGCTTCCGCCGGCGTCGCGCCGAACGATTCCTCATGGTAATTCGCCATGTCGAAACCGACCGCTTCGAGCAGGCGCTTGACCGCTGTCATGTACGGCGTCGGGCCGCAGCAGAACACCACGCGCTCCATGTAGTCCGGCGCGATCAGCTCCATCAGCCGCTGGTTCAGGTAACCGCGGTACCCCGCCCACGGCTCGCCCAGGCCATGCTTTTCGCAAATGATGTGCAGGCTGAAGTTGGGGATGCGCGAAGCCATCTGCTCCAGCTCGCGGTGGTAGATGATGTCCTTCGGCGAACGGGCGCTGTGCACGAACACCATGTCGACATTGGCGTTGGTGTCGTAGAACCAGCGCGCCATGGACATCACCGGAGTAATGCCCACACCGCCCGACAGGTACAGCACCTTGCCCGACGGGAAGTCGATGGCATTGAACAGGCCCACAGGGCCGTGCACCGGCAGTTCGAGGCCTTCGTGCATGGTGTCGTGCAGGAAGTTGGAGACCAGGCCGCCCGGCACGCGCTTGACGGTGATCGAGAAGCTGTAGGGCACCGACGGCGAACTGGAGATGGTGTAGGACCGCATCACGGGCTTGCCTTCGATCTCCAGCTCCAGGGTGACGAACTGCCCCGGCTTGAAGAAGAACATGATCGGCTGGTCGGCCATGAAGCAGAAGGTGCGCACGTCCCAGGTCTCCTGGATGACCTTGACGCAGCGCACAATGTGGCGGCCGTTGGCCCAGGTCTGGGTAGTGACCGGATTGAGGAAGGTATCGGACATGTTCTTCTCCAGCGGCCGACTATGGCCCTTTTCATGGCTGCGATAATGCGCAAGCTGAAGACGACGTACATTCCTGCCTGCGACATCGACGTGCTTATCGCGACCAGCCCCGTGGCACAAGGGCTGGCGCGTCGTTATTCAAATCGGCCATGTCGCCCATGGATACGGTTCGCGGCGTCTTCGGACGCACACTCCACGGCAAAAGAACTCGCTGTTTTGTCTGAAACAGCCTTGCGGCACCACAACAACGATTAGCCACCTTTTGCCGGCCGCATACGGCCCCGAGGAATACACGATGGACGTCACCGCAACCCTGAGCCTGGGCGATCCACTTGAACCTGCACGCAAGGCCACCGCCGAGATGTTGCAGACCCGCGAGCGCACCTACTCGCTACCCCAGCCTTTCTACACCGACGAGCGTCTGTTCCAGATCGACATGCAGGAAATCTTCCATAAAGAATGGTTGATCGCCGGCATGACCTGCGAGATCCCGGCCAAGGGCAACTACATCACCCTGCAGATCGGCAAGAACCCGATCATTGTGGTGCGCGGTGCCGAAGGCAAGGTACATGCGTTCCACAACGTCTGCCGCCACCGCGGTTCGCGCCTGTGCGTCAGCGAGAAAGGCAAGGTGGCCAAACTGGTGTGCCCATATCACCAGTGGACTTACGAGCTGGACGGCCGCCTGCTGTTCGCCGGCACCGAGATGGGTGCTGACTTCGATATGAACCAGTATGGCCTCAAGCCGGTGAACGTGAAGGTTGCCGGGGGCTACATCTTCATCAGCCTGGCGGAAAACCCGCCTGCCATCGACGAGTTCCTGGCCACCCTGGACCATTACATGGAACCGTACGACATGGAGAACACCAAGGTGGCGGTGCAAACCACCTTGATGGAAAAGGCCAACTGGAAGCTGGTGCTGGAAAACAACCGCGAGTGCTACCACTGCAACGGTTCGCACCCGGAACTGCTGCAAACCCTGCTGGAGTGGGACGACACCAACGACCCGCGCGCCAGCCAGGAATTCAAGGACCACGTGGCCGCCTCCGCTGCAGCCTGGGAAGCCGAGAAGATCCCTTACCTGCACAAGAGCCACGGCCTGCGTAACCGTATCGTGCGCATGCCGCTGCTCAAGGGCACCGTGTCGATGACCATGGACGGCAAGCAGGCCTGCCAGAAGCTGATGGGTCGCATCAAGAACCCGGACCTTGGCTCGATGCGCATCCTGCACCTGCCGCACTCGTGGAACCACTGCATGGGCGACCACATGATCGTGTTCACCGTGTGGCCGATCAGCGCCCAGGAAACCATGGTCACCACCAAGTGGCTGGTGCACAAGGATGCCGTGGAAGGCGTGGACTACAACCCCGAGAACATGCGCAAGGTGTGGGACGCCACCAACGACCAGGACCGTCGTCTGGCCGAAGAGAACCAGCGTGGAATCAACTCCACCGCGTACCAGCCTGGCCCGTATTCGAAGACTTACGAGTTTGGTGTGGTGAACTTCATTGACTGGTACAGCGGGCGGATGCTGAACAACCTGGGAGCAGAGCCGGCGCCGTATCTGAAGGAAGTGCAGGCGCAGTAAATACGCAACTAGGCTTACAGCGCTCCGACTGATTTCAGGTCGGAGCGCATCAAGCCACCTACAGCCACTGAGGGCCAGTGCTAGACCTGAACCTCATAGGAAGGCGTTCTCCAGGAACTTATCCTGTTCGCAACTGCTGTCAACCCTCTACCCACGTTAGCGGCCATCTCGTCCATCATTGTGACGTCCATTAACGTCTCCAGTGCCACGCCAGGGATTTCACGCGGATATCTCCAAAGGTACCTGCCTACCTCACGGGCTGCTGCAAGGTTGCCAGTCAATCCACCGCTAAGGTTAGTCACTGAGTTCACCAGGCCCAATACATCCGTAGCCGTTTGCAAGGCTGGCGTCACACCAGAGGTCGCAGCGATCACTTGCCCAGCAAGACCTGCGCTCCCCGTTATGAAGAACTGCTGGTTGGATACCCTAGATAAGTGGGGTAACTCATTATGAACAACCGGGGTTTCCCTTCCTGAGTTAGTAATCCTGGCCTTGAAAGCAATCCGGCGCCCCACTACATTCTTGACGGTACGCACCACAGAACCGACCAAAGTGGCAGCACTGGACACCACACTGACGGACCTGAGCAAGATGCTCCAGGCCGCTCCGCTCGGGTCATGGCGATTCACGGGATCAGCGCCGCAATAGACGTAACTGTTGATCCCCCCCCTGGAAAATGGGCTTAGCCTGTCGTGCGTAATGAATCGCATCAGGTTTGGGCTATAGAAGCGATGGCCATTTCCCAATGGGTAATTGCCAGTCAAGGGGTCCTGATACTGCCCACAGAATGCAAGCCCTGGTACAGGCGCTGCGTTCATGATGCCGTAAGGCGAATAAACCCGCGGGCTGAAGGCTAACCCATGCAGAACTGATAGTTGCCGATCGGCGCTCAACAAGAATGTCGCCATGAGTGATCCACAAAACAGGGAGTTGTGAATACGGTAATGGCTGATTGAAATTTTGAGTACTAGCAAAAATGTCAGGCAGAACGCTGATCATTATTTGATCATATTGGCGGAGCCCTCATTCTCACTGGGCTGCAGCGGAGTTCATACACCTTGTCCACAGAGAGACCAACAGACTTTGTGAGCAAACGATGAAATGTGTGCAATAGGGTTGTGGATAAGCGATTCAATACCCTGTTTTTCAAGGAACAAGCAGGATTCAGACGAAATGATCATTTTTTGAACAAATCTATCAAAACCTTGAACGACGCAGCCTGCAGCCGTAACCGAACAGATTATCCACAGACCGGCTAACAGCGATTGTGGGCAAAATCAGGAAGATGCTGGCTTGCGCGCTTACGACGACTGGCACAGTCCCTGAACGGTTTTTGATCAAAACCCTGAAGAACCCGCCGCACAAGGCCTGTGGAAATGCACCAACACTTTATCCACACCTTGACGAACAGATTTGGTGAGCAACAGCGCTCGCTCGATGCTGAGTATTGAATGAGGGGAGCGCCCTTGCCGGGGCGCTCCCAAAAAGAGACCTCTAGCCCTCCTGCCTCAGCGCAGGACGCCCTCTTCCACCAGCAGCTTGAGGATGGCCTCAGCGCCTTCCTGCGGCGAAACGTCCTTCAGCACCTTGCCACCACCGCCGCTGGCCTTGGCGGTTGCCGCCTTCATGCGGTCGGCGCCACTCTTGGCCTTGATCACCTTCAAGCGCTTGGGCCGCGGACGGGCCGGTTGCAGCTCGGCTTCGGCCAACAGTTCATCTTCGACGATGGCCACATTACGCGCCGCCAATACCCCCCGGCGCGCAGGCCCAAAAGCGCTCTGGCGCGGTTTGGGCGCAGCGTTATCCACAGTCGCCAGCAACGGCAGGCGCACCTTCAGCCGACGCCGCTGACCACGGGGCAACGCCTGCAGGACCTGGGCGGTGCCGTTGTCGATCGATTCCACTTCGGCCAACCCGACAATCAGTGGCCAGCCGAGCTTTTCGGCCAGCAGGAACGGCAACATGCCCGAACCCTCGCCAGTCTCGGCCTGGCTGCCGGTCAACACCAGCTGGGCCCCGGCGTCGCGCAGATAATCGCCCAGCACGCCCAGCACATCGGCACCGGCCGGTTGCTCCAGCACGTCGAGGTGGTCCAGGCCCATGCCCAGGTAAGCGCGCAAGGCCTCTTCCTGTGGATCGCCCGCATGCACCACCTGCAAGTTATCCCCAGCCAGCTGCAGACCCAACTCCACGGCGCGGGCATCCTGCTCGGCGCGGCGGGCGCGGCCGGAGCTGGGGTGGGCACCAATGGAAACCAGGCTGATCACTTTCGTACTCATGCTCGTGCCCTTATGCCGCGTCGCGCTGGCCGCCGCTGCGGAAGTTTTCCACAGCCTCGATCAACGCCTTGAGAATCGCCGAGCTGTCGCCAATCACCGACAGGTCAGCCCGTTTGATCATGTCGCAGCCCGGATCCATGTTGATCGCCACCACCTTGTCGCAGGCACCGATACCCTGCAGGTGCTGGATCGCGCCCGAGATACCCACAGCCACGTAGACACGCGCGGTAACCCAGGTGCCGGTAGCCCCCACCTGGCGGTTGCGCGGCATGAAGCCATCGTCCACTGCCACCCGCGAGGCACCTTCGGTAGCGCCGAGGGCTGCGGTGGCCTTGTGGTACAGGTCCCAGTCCTTGACACCGTTGCCGCCCGAGACGATGAACTCGGCTTCGGCCATGGCAATGGTGGCCGGGTCGACGGCCACCGAGCCAAGGTCTTCGATGCGCGGCAGGCTGCGCACCACACTTGTGGACAACTCCACCGGCAGCGCTTCGTGACGAGTCTCGCTGACCGGCTCGGCGCACTCGGCTGCCGCCAGGATCAGGCGCGGCACGGCGCGTTGCAGGTCTTGCTGGCCGGCACCGGCGCGGCCGATGCACTGGCCGTCCTTGACCTGCCATACCCGCGTTGCCGGGCGCTCGCCCAGCGCTGCGCCCAGGCGCCGACCCAGTTCACCGCCACCGGTGCGGCTGTCGGGCAGCAACCAGTGGCGCGGCGTGAACTGGTTATCCACAGTCCGCAGGCCTTGCACCAGTTGCTCCGGTGCATAACCTTCAAAGGCCTCGCCTTCGATAACCAGCAGGCGATCGACACCGGCTGTGGAAAAGTTGCTTTCCTTGTGCTCGTTGAACACCACTGCCAGCACCGCCCCGTCGCTGCCGGCCAGGCTGTGGGCCAGGCCGAGCAGGTCGCGGTCGTGGCTGCTCAGGCGGCCACCAACCATGTCCGGCACGACGGCAATGTAGAACGCCGGCTCCGGCACCTGGTGCAGTGGCAACTTGACCTCGACCGCCGCCGTGCGTCGCCCGCCCGCACCGGTGCCCTGCTGGGCGCCGCTGCGGTCGATACGCTTGATGCCGGCCGGGCCGACAAAGCCCGCGGCAATCGCATGTGGGTTCTTGCGGATGATGCCGTTAGGCCCCATCCAGCTGGTCTGCTGCGTCTGCATCGCGGCATGCAGCGGGTGCAGACGGTTACGGGCGATCCACTCGGCGCGTGGATCGCGGCGGATAATGTCGCTCATCAGTGCACCTCCGCAGGTTCACGTTTAGCCGTTTGCGGCTTTGGGACAGTGGAGCCGTCCTCCTCGATCAGCACGTCGGCTACCAGTTCAGCCAAGTCCTTGATCTGCGGGCGCGGTTCGACCACGCCTTCAAGCATGGCAGTGCACTGCGGGCAACCCACAGCTACCAGCTCGGCCTCGGTTTCACGGATGTCGTCCATGCGCATATCGGGAATACGCTGCTTGCCAGGGATGTCAGTGATCGGCGCACCGCCACCACCACCGCAGCAACGGGAACGGAAGCCCGAGCGCTGCATCTCGCGCACTTCGATACCCAGCGCCTTGAGCACTTCGCGCGGGGCTTCGTACTCGCCGTTGTAGCGGCCCAGGTAGCACGGATCGTGGTAGGTGACGCTACCACCCTTGTGCTGGCCGAGATTGAGCTTCTTGGCCGCGATCAGTTCGGCGATGTAGGTACTGTGGTGCTGCACCTGGTAGTCACCGCCCAAGGCGCCGTATTCGTTCTTCAGCACATGGAAGCTGTGCGGATCGCAGGTGACGATGCGCTGGAACTTGTACTTGGCCAGGGTCTGGATGTTGCGCTTGGCCAGTTGCTGGAAGGTAGCCTCATCGCCCAGACGGCGCGCCACGTCGCCGCTGTCGCGCTCTTCCAGGCCGAGTACGGCGAAGTCCACGCCCGAGGCTTTCAACACTTTGACAAACGAACGCAAAGTGCGCTGGTTACGCATGTCGAAGGCACCATCGCCAACCCAGAACAACACTTCGGTCGCTTTGACTTCAGACAGCAGTTGCAGGTTAAGGTCGGCAGCCCAGTTCATGCGCCCGCCGGGGGCGAAGCCGCCAGGGTTGTCGGTAGCGATCAGGTTGTCCAGCACCTCGGCGCCCTTGTTCGGGGTGGCGCCCTTTTCCAGGGTGAGGTGGCGGCGCATGTCGACGATGGCATCGACGTGCTCGATCATCATCGGGCACTCCTCAACGCAGGCACGGCAGGTGGTGCAGGACCACAGCGTTTCGGCGTCGACCAGGCCATTGACGATCGGCTGATGCGGATTGCCGCCGTGTTCGCCGATCGGTTTGCCAGGGTACGGGCTACCGGCAAATTGCGCGTCCGTGCCACCGGCAAGGCCGATGACCATGTCCTGAATGAGTTTTTTCGGGTTCAGCGGCTGGCCAGCGGCAAAGGCCGGGCACATGGCTTCACATTTACCGCACTGCACGCAGGCATCGAAGCCCAGCAGCTGGTTCCAGGTGAAGTCCACCGGTTTTTCCACACCCAGGGGGGCGTTCGGGTCTTCCAGATCCAGCGGCTTTAGGCCGGTGGAGCGGCCGCCGCCGAAGCGATCGGCACGGCGGTGCCAGGCCAGGTGCAAGGCACCGGCGAAGGCGTGCTTCATCGGGCCGCCCCAGGTCATGCCAAAGAACAGCTCCGATACACCCCACAGCACGCCCAGGCCCAGAATGGCGACCATCACCCAGCCACCGGTGTTGGCCGGCAGGATACCGGCGACCGGCAGGGTGGCAATGAAGAAGCTCACGGCGAACGCCAGCAAACTCTTCGGCAGGCGCATCCACGGGCCCTTGGACAGGCGAGAAGGCGGGTTGAGGCGGCGTTTGAAGACAAAGATGGCGCCGGTGAACATGATCACCGTGGCTACCAGCAGTGCATAGCCGAGGATCTTGCTCTGCAGGCCAAAACCATGCACCAGAATCGCCAGGGCAGCGGACAGCACAAAGCCGCCCGCAGTGGCCACGTGGGTCTTGGACATGTATTTGTCGCGCTCAACCACGTGGTGCAGGTCCACCAGGTAGCGGCGCGGCATGGCCAGCAGGCCGCCGATCAGGTTGACCTTGGACGGCCGGCCACGGCGCCACATGCGCACCCGGCGCAAGGCACCGAGCACTGCCAGGCCAAGGGCAGCGAACAGCAGGATGGGTAGAAGGGTGTTCAACATGGGAGACTCCCCACAAACAGCTGGATTCTTGCGCCGACCAGAGGGCGAGACTGGCCCCATGTAGGAGCGGGTCCACCCGCGAATGCATCCGGTCAGGCAACAGTGTTGTCAGTGCTGACGCATTCGCGGGTGAACCCGCTCCTACAGGGGTCGCGCCCGATGGCGGCGACTGTTAACGATCAGAAGTCCTTGCAGAGGCGCAAGGCGTCGTAGATCGCCGCATGCACGTTGCGCTGGGCCACGCAGTCGCCGATGCGGTACAGCAGGTAGCCTTCGCCCGGCTGGCTGAGGATCGGCTGTGGCTTGATGGCGAACAGCGCCTCCACGTCGATCTGGCCCTTGTTGCGCGAACCTTCCTTGAGCGCGTAGTACAGCTCTTCGTCAGGGCGCACGCCGTTCTCAACCACTACCTGATCGACCACGCGCTCTTCCTTGGCGCCGGTGTATTCGTTCTCCAGTACCGCCACCAGCTTGTCGCCTTCGCGGTAGACCTTTTCCAGCATCATGTCGCCGGTCATGATCACTTCTTTGGGGTACATGCTGCGGTAGTAGGTGGGGAAGGTGGTACCCCCCATGGCCACGCCTGGCTTGATGTCGTCGGTGACGATCTCGACCTGGCTGCCTTTGTCGGCGATGAAGTCGGCGACCGACATACCGGTGAATTCGCAGATGGTGTCGTACACCAACACGTTCTTGCCCGGCGCTACCTTGCCATCGAGCACATCCCAGCTGCTGACCACCAGCCCTTCAGCGGCGCCCCAGTGCTCGTTCTGCTCCAGGAACGAGTGCCCACCTACCGCCAGCACGATGACGTCCGGGCGCAGGTCCTGAATGGCGGCCACATCAGCGGCAGTGCCCAGGCGCAAGTCGACTTTCAGGCGAGCCAGTTCAAGCTGGTACCAGCGGGTGATACCGGCAATCTGGTCACGCTGCGGGGCCTTGGCGGCGATGGTGATCTGCCCGCCGATCTGGTCCCTCTTCTCGAACAGGGTCACATCGTGGCCGCGTTCAGCAGCCACGCGGGCCGCTTCCATCCCGGCAGGGCCTGCGCCAACCACCACCACCTTGCGCTTGACGCCAGTGGTCTTCTCGATGATGTGCGGCACACCCATGTATTCACGGGAAGTTGCGGCGTTCTGGATGCACAGCACATCCAGGCCCTGGTACTGGCGGTCGATGCAGTAGTTGGCACCGACGCACTGTTTGATCTGGTCGATCTGGCCCATCTTGATCTTGGCGATCAGGTGCGGGTCTGCAATGTGTGCACGGGTCATGCCGACCATGTCCACGTAGCCGCCTTCAAGGATGCGCGTGGCCTGGTTCGGGTCTTTGATGTTCTGCGCGTGCAGCACCGGGACCTTGACCACTTCCTTGATACCGGCCGCCAGGTGCAGGAACGGCTCCGGCGGGTAGCTCATGTTGGGGATGACGTTGGCCAGGGTGTTGTGGGTATCGCAACCCGAGCCGACCACGCCGATGAAGTCGAGCATGCCGGTGGCGTCGTAGTAGGCGGCGATCTGCTTCATGTCCTCGTGGCTGAGGCCATCGGGGTGGAACTCGTCACCACAGATACGCATGCCCACGCAGAAGTCGTCACCCACTTCGGCGCGCACGGCTTTCAGTACTTCCAGGCCGAATTTCATGCGGCCTTCAAAGGTGCCGCCCCATTCGTCGGTACGCTTGTTGACCCGCGGGCTCCAGAACTGGTCGATCATGTGCTGGTGCACCGCCGACAATTCCACGCCGTCCAGGCCACCCTCTTTGGCGCGACGCGCAGCCTGCGCGTAGTTGCCGATTACCCGCCAGATCTCTTCCACCTCGATGGTTTTGCAGGTGGCGCGGTGCACAGGTTCGCGAATGCCCGACGGCGACATCAGCGTCGGCCAGTTGAAGCCGTCCCAACGCGAGCGACGGCCCATGTGGGTAATCTGGATCATGATCTTGGCGCCATGCTTGTGCATGGCGTCGGCAAGATTCTGGAAGTGCGGGATGATGCGGTCGGTCGACAAGTTGACCGATGCCCACCACTCCTGCGGGCTGTCGATGGCCACCACCGATGAGCCGCCACAGATGGCCAGGCCGATGCCGCCCTTGGCCTTCTCTTCGTAGTACTTCACATAGCGGTCGGTCGTCATGCCGCCGTCAGTGGCGTAGACCTCGGCGTGCGCGGTGCTGAGCACACGGTTGCGGATGGTCAGTTTGCCGATCTGAATCGGCTGGAACATTGCTTCGAATGCCATGACGCTATCTCCGGCTTACAACGGCTTTGTAATGAACAGGCCATCTTCGTGGCCTTCTTCCGACCCGCCATAGACCTGCTCGGCCACGGTGCGGATCTTGCTGCCGCGGGCAGCAAGAATCTGGTCCATCGCGCCAGCGAACCAGCCGGTGAACATGTAGTCGACCTTGCGGCCGCACTTGCCATAGACGTACACGAATGCCGAGTGCTTGAGCTTGACGCTGCAGGTACCTTTATCCAGGTCGATATCCTGGATCTCGAACAGGCCCCAGCCACGCTGGCTCAGACGCTTCATGTAGTGCTCGAACACCGCTACGCCTTCCAGGCCATGGCACTCGGCCTCTTTTTCACACCAGTGCCAAGCGGACTTGTAGCCAGCCTTGTAGAGGATTTCGGCATAGGCGTCGGCGCCCAGCACTTCCTCGATGCCCATATGGTTATTGACGAAGAAATGCCGAGGCACATACAGCATCGGCAAGGCGTCGCTGGTCCAGACACCGGTCTCGCTGTCGACTTCGATTGGCAATTGCGGGGCGATTTTGGCCATGGAAACTCAACTCCATAAAAATTTTTTGTGGGTGCCCCGGCGTTGCTGGCAGGGGCTATCAGGCTTGGAGAGCGGCTTACTCGCCCCAGACATCCTTGAGGA
Source organism: Pseudomonas sp. YQ_5 (assembly GCF_043103305.1). Taxonomy (NCBI): domain Bacteria; kingdom Pseudomonadati; phylum Pseudomonadota; class Gammaproteobacteria; order Pseudomonadales; family Pseudomonadaceae; genus Pseudomonas; species Pseudomonas sp. YQ_5. The sequence continues at coordinate 61,571 of NZ_JBICJS010000037.1, forward strand.
CGTTTACCCAGTTCTCGCCCATGATCTTGCGTACCACACGCTCGGAGTGGCCGCGCTTGAGCAAGGTCTCGGTGAGGTTGGGGAATTCGCCGACAGTGCGAATGCCCAGTGGGTTGATGATCTTGCCGAAGTTGGTCAGACGGCGGGCGTAGCCCTTGTCATGGGTAAGGTATTCGAAGAAGTCCTGGCCGTGACCCTGGGTGAAGTCGGTACCGATACCGATGGCGTCTTCACCGACGATATTCATGGTGTACTCGATGGCTTCGGCGTAGTCATCGATGGTCGAGTCAATGCCTTTGGCCAGGAACGGCGCGAACATGGTGACGCCAACGAAACCGCCGTGATCGGCGATGAACTTCAGCTCTTCGTCCGACTTGTTGCGCGGGTGCTCTTTCAGGCCCGAGGGCAGGCAGTGCGAGTAGCACACCGGCTTTTTCGATTCGAGGATGACTTCTTCGGAAGTCTTGGAGCCGACGTGGGACAGGTCGCACATGATGCCGACACGGTTCATCTCGGCAACGATCTCGCGGCCGAAGCCGGACAGCCCGCCGTCACGCTCGTAGCAGCCGGTGCCAACCAGGTTCTGGGTGTTGTAGCACATCTGCACGATGCCCACGCCCAGCTGCTTGAACACGTCCACATAAGCGATCTGGTCCTCGAACGCATGGGCGTTCTGGAAGCCGAAGAGGATGCCGGTCTTGCCCAGCTCCTTGGCCTTGCGGATGTCGGCGGTGGTGCGCACCGGCATCACCAGGTCGCTGTTGTCGCGGATCAGTTTCTGGCTGGACGCGATGTTGTCGACGGTAGCCTTGAACCCTTCCCAGACCGACACCGTGCAGTTGGCCGCAGTGAGGCCGCCTTTGCGCATGTCTTCGAACAGCTCGCGGTTCCATTTGGCGATGATCAGGCCATCGATGACGATGCTGTCGGCGTGTAATTCGGCTGGGCTCATCAGGCTGTCCCCTTTTATAGAGTTGGGTCGCGCCAAACCTTCTGCCGGCGCTTTGAGGCCAGCATATGCCTGTGCCCCGAGGCGCCCCGGTGCAAAAACGACAGGGGGTTTGCCGAAAGCGTCAATGCGCGACATGAGCACGTCTGGCGCGTCTTTCGGCGATGAGAGGCAGTCTCGATAACGCCATTTGCGACCGCTGCATGAACATTTGGTCAGGGAGCTACCACCTGGCCTCAGGCTGAGCGAGAATCCCTGCGATTCGACAGCCTGTTGAGGAGAAAGCGGATGAAATCAATGGCATGGCTGGTGCTGCTGGCCATCGTGAGCGGGGCCCAGGCCGGCGAGGAAGAAAGCACACCTTGCGACAATGTGGAGACCGACCAGCAGACCTTCGCCTGCGCAGCATTCAACAAGCAGATCGCCGAGCGTGAGCTGCAGTCGGCCTACGACGACCTGGTCGCGCGCATGCGTGATCAGTTTGGCGACGAGACTGGCCTGATGTCGCGATTAGAGGCAGCTGAGCAAGTCTGGAGCCAACTGCGCGATGCAGACTGCAAGGTCGAAACCCATGCTGAACAACCAGGCAGCAAGGCCTACCAGATCGCCTGGAACAGCTGCATTGCACAGCGCAGCGATGAGCGAGCGGAGTACTTGCGCAGCCTGGGCCTGCAAAACGGTGACGAGCTGGCACCCGAAGATTGATCAGTACGCGCGAGTGAACGATCAACTCCAGAGGAACAACATGCCGCTGATGTCCCCTGCGTAATTACTCGATAGTGCCCTCAGACCACGTGCTCACCATGTGTGTCTTGGAACTCACAACTATCAAGGAATTACAAAGTGGCTGACATCAAAGTTGAAATGGAAAAAATCCGCAAAGAGGGTCAAGAGCGCGTAGCCGCTACCGGCCAGACCATCTGCGTCTTCGCTGACAATGTCCCTGCCAACATTGCAGAAGACATCCTGGCCGGCATGCGCTTGATGACCGAACTGGCCAACAAGAAGTTCGACAAGGAAACCCAGCAGCGCGAGTGGTACAACTTCTACAACGATGGCCTGATCAAGTTCGGCTGGACCATGACGGGTGCAGCACATGCCGAAGATGCCATTGATGAGGACAACCTGACTTTGGCAGAGCTGATCACCAAGTCCGTCACAATCAGTGTCTCTGCGGACCCTCGTCGCGCCGCCTGCGCCAGGCGTGTTCTGCAAATTGTCGTGCAGAAACCGGAAGTCAAGGCGCATCTGGAAAAGCACAGCCACAGCGAATCCGGCAAATCGAGCAACTTCGTGGTCGCCCAGTGCGAAATGACGCCACAAGGCCTGCCGGCGATGCACATGACCAGCTTCCAGGCCAGCTACGACTCGAAAGTCGAGCGTGAAGGCGCCCTGACCCGCAAGGTCGACAAAACCTCTACCCGCGTCTATCGCGCGTCGCAGCAGGGCACGTTCAGCGTTCGTCACTTCGACGCTGCACGTGATCTTGTGAACGAGAAGATCAAAGGCGACATCGCCGCGTTTCTCGCTATCTGATTAGCGAGGCCGGGTACCAGAGCGCGCTGGTACCCGGTTCTGGTCATATGCATCCATCGAGGAGCAATGCCACATGGGCGATACAAGCCTGGACACCCGAATATTCGAGGAGCGGCTAAGAATCAAGCCTGCGCCCTGGCTGACACTCGAGACATGGGAAGATTTGCAGCTATGCCTGCGTTATTCACAAGCGATGGCCAATGAAAAATACTCGATGGAGACCCAGCCTCAGCAATGGTTCGCTGTCGCTCTCGCCACCTTGCAATCATTGAAATTCACCCTGTTCGAACATACACATAAAACCATTGTGTATGAGCCGCACCTGCTTGCATTGAGCGATGTGTACAGTGGCTATCTACCCCCGCCCCGCGAGAAAGGGCCTTGGTTCAAGAGCCTTGAAGAAAATGTTCAAGCCGCTCTGCAGTCGGCAGGTACGCATACTTTCACCGTAATGAACGCCTCTTCACATCTAAGCATCGAAATGGACCATGAAGGGGACCAGGTTCCGGTTGCGATCCTGTTTTACACCTACTGCATTACCGACCCGGTCGAGCCCACCAGAAAGTTGAACCTGATATTCGACCATCTGGGTGCACGCTTCAATGCAGCGGGTTTTGCCTCGCTTCGCAAGGATCTGCAAGCAAGGAATCGTGAAAAACTGAGGGCGATTCTCGAGCGCGAGCTGGATTGAAGCTCACTTTGTACCCCCAGGCCGACGCTCCTCCCGCGGGCACCTTCCAAACCTGAGCTTGTAGCGCCGCGTGAAATACGATGGCAGTTCAAACCCACAGGCAAGGCTGACTTCAGTCACCGACATGTCGGTCTGGGCCAGCAGCTGGCGCGCCTTGTCCAGCCGTAACGCGAGATAGAAACTGCTCGGTGTGGCATCAAGGTGCATGCGAAACAAACGCTCCAATTGACGCCTTGTTACCCTGATCGCGGCAGCCAGATCCAGCGTGCTCAGTGGTGGCTCTATGTGTTTTTCCATTTCGCCGATGGCATGGATCAGCTTCTTGTTGCTGATGCCATAACGCGCACCGATCTGCATGCGCTGGTGGTCCTGGCGCTGACGGATGCGACCCAGCACGAACTGCTCGGACACCTTGACCGCCAGTTCGCTGCCGTGAGACTGGGCAATCAGGTGCAGCATCAAATCGATCGAGGCCGTTCCGCCGGCACAGGTGATGCGGCTGCGGTCAATCTCGAACAGCTCTTGGGTGGCCTGAAGGCCTGGATAGCGTTCCTTGAATGCCTCAAGCGCCTCCCAATGCAATGTCGCTCGGTAGCCCTCGAGCAGCCCTGCCTCGGCCAGCACCATCGCGCCCGTGTCGATACCACCGAGCATGACAGCTTCGTGGTTGAGCCGGCGCAGCGCATGCAGCAGTTTGGGTGCGACATTGGCCAGTGGCTCGAAGCCCGCAACCACCAGCAGGATGTTGGCCGGCTCCCCCTCCCCCAAGGCGGCATCGGCATTGATCGACATGCCATTGCTCGCCAGCACCGCTTCACCATCCAGGCTTAGCACCTGCCACCGGTACAACTGCCCACCAAAACGATTGGCCACCCGCAGTGGCTCCACCGCCGAAATGAACCCCATGGCGGAAAACCCGGGCACCAACAGAAAGGCTATCGTCTCCATCATCCCCTCCTCCACAGAAAACTGGTCGCCCAGGTGCTAATTCCTGTCGCTAGCGTGCGCTTGGGCAAGGTAGCGCCAGCGTAGCGTATTCACACGGTCCGCAGAGGCCGCCCTCAATAACAATACGCACTGCCGATGGAGAGCCACCATGCACAGCTTGATCCGCCGCAGCCTGTTGTCACTTGCCCTGAGCAGCATCGTTGCCACCCCGCTTTTCGCCGCCGAGCCCGCCGCCTGCAAAAACGTGCGCCTTGGTGTGGTCAACTGGACCGACGTCATTGCCACCAGCGCCATGGCCCAGGTGCTGCTCGACGGCCTGGGGTACCAGACCAAACAGACCAGTGCCTCGCAACAGATCATCTTCGCCGGCATCCGCGACAAGCGCCTGGACATGTTCCTGGGGTACTGGAACCCGATCATGACTCAGACCATTACCCCGTTCATCGATGCCAACCAGGTCAAAGTGCTGGACAAGCCAAGCCTGGAAGACGCGCGCGCCACCTTGGCCGTGCCGAAATACCTCTACGACAAGGGCCTGAAGACCTTCGCCGACATCCACAAGTTCGAGAAAGAGCTGGGCGGCAAGATCTATGGCATTGAACCGGGTTCCGGCGCCAACACCCAGATCAAGGCAATGATCACCAAGAACCAGTTCGACCTGGGCAAGTTCCAGCTGGTCGAGTCCAGCGAGGCCGGCATGCTCGCCGCCGTCGACCGCGCGGTGCGGCGCAAGGAGGCCGTGGTGTTCTTCGGCTGGGCGCCGCACCCGATGAACGTGAACATCGACATGGCCTACCTAGGTGACAGCTGGGATGCGCTCGGCCCTGACGAAGGCCGTGCGACGGTGTGGACGGTGACGGCGCCGGACTACGCCGAACGCTGCCCCAATGCCCACCGCCTGCTGGCCAACCTTAAGTTCAGCGCCGAGGACGAGAGCCGCATGATGCAGCCACTGCTCGACCACAAGGACGCGCTGGAATCAGCCCGCCAGTGGCTCAAGGACCACCCCGATGACAAGGCGCGCTGGCTTGAGGGTGTGACCACCTTCGATGGCAAGCCGGCTGCGGACAACCTCAAGCTTACCGCCAACTGACAGGGCCCTTTCGCGGGAACGCCCGCTCCCACAGGTACGCCGCCACACTCGGGATCACATTGATCCTGTGGGAGCGGGCATGCCCGCGAAAAAGCCAACACAGACATCACAAGGAACTGCACCATGAACCACGACGTCATCATCACCTGTGCCCTCACCGGCGCCGGCGACACCGCCTCGAAAAGCCACCTGGTCCCGGTTACCCCCAAGCAGATCGCCGAAGCCGCCGTGGAAGCCGCCAAAGCAGGTGCCACCGTGGTCCACTGCCACGTCCGCGACCCGCAGACCGGCCGTTTCAGCCGTGATGTAAACCTCTACCGCGAAGTCATGGAACGCATCCGCGAAGCTGACGTGGACATCATCGTCAATCTCACCGCCGGCATGGGCGGCGACCTGGAAATCGGCCCGGGTGAAACGCCGCTGGAGTTCGGCCCGGGCACCGACTTGATCGGCCCGCTGGAGCGCCTGGCCCATGTCGAAGCACTGTTGCCGGAAATCTGCACCCTCGATTGCGGCACCCTCAACTTTGGTGACGGCAACTCAATCTATGTGTCCACCCCGGCCCAACTGCGCGCCGGCGCCAAGCGCATCACCGAACTGGGCGTGAAGGCCGAGCTGGAAATCTTCGACACAGGCCACCTGTGGTTCGCCAAGCAAATGATCAAGGAAGGCCTGCTCGAAGACCCGTTGTTCCAGCTGTGCCTGGGCATCCCGTGGGGCGCACCGGCCGACACCACCACCATGAAGGCCATGGTCGACAACCTGCCAGCCAACGTCACCTGGGCCGGCTTCGGCATCGGCCGCATGCAGATGCCTATGGCTGCTCAGGCTGTGTTGCTCGGCGGCAATGTGCGGGTAGGTCTGGAGGACAACCTGTATCTGGACCGTGGCGTGCTGGCCAGCAATGGCCAACTGGTGGAACGCGCAAGCGAGATCATCACCCGCATGGGTGGCCGCGTGCTCAGCCCGGCAGAAGGCCGAGAAAAAATGAACCTCAAGCGCCGCTGATCCAACGATCGCAAATGCACCGAAGACCCTGTGGGAGCGGGCGTGCCCGCGAAGCAGGCAACGCGATGGATGGCACCGGCCGCGCCGGTGTTCGCGGGCATGCCCGCTCCCACAGGGTTAGGCAGTAACCCTGATGACTGTGTTTTACCCTGAGGACTAGCTATGCCCTTTATCACTGAAATCAAAACCTTCGCCGCCCTGGGTAGCGGCGTGATCGGCAGCGGCTGGGTCGCCCGCGCCCTGGCCCACGGCCTGGACGTGGTGGCCTGGGACCCGGCGCCCGACGCCGAACAGGCACTGCGCAAACGGATCGCCAACGCCTGGCCGGCGCTAGAAAAACAGGGCCTGGCACCCGGCGCATCGCAAGACCGCCTGAAGTTCGTGGCGACCATCGAGGAATGCGTGCGTAACGCCGATTTCATCCAGGAAAGCGCACCAGAGCGCCTGGACCTCAAGCTCGACCTGCACGCCAAAATCAGCGCCGCAGCCAAGCCTGACGCAATCATCGGTTCAAGCACTTCGGGCCTGCTGCCCAGCGAGTTCTACGAGTCGTCCACTCACCCTGAACGCTGCGTCGTCGGCCACCCGTTCAACCCGGTGTACCTGCTGCCGCTGGTCGAGATCGTCGGCGGCAGCCGCACCTCACCCGAGGCCATTGAAGCTGCCAAAACCATCTACACCGCCCTCGGCATGCGCCCACTGCATGTGCGCAAGGAAGTGCCAGGCTTCATCGCAGACCGCCTGCTCGAAGCGCTATGGCGCGAGGCTCTGCACCTGGTCAACGACGGGGTTGCCACCACGGGCGAAATCGACGACGCGATCCGCTTCGGCGCAGGCTTGCGCTGGTCGTTCATGGGCACATTCCTTACCTATACCCTGGCCGGTGGCGATGCCGGCATGCGCCACTTCATGTCACAGTTCGGCCCTGCCCTGAAGCTGCCCTGGACGTACCTGCCAGCACCGGAACTGACCGACAAGCTGATCGACGATGTGGTGAGCGGCACCGCTGAGCAACAGGGCGAGCGCAGCATCGCTGCACTGGAGCGCTACCGTGACGACACCTTGCTGGCGGTACTGGAAGCGGTGAAGTCCAGCAAGGCCAGCCACGGCATGTCGTTTGGCGATTAAGGAGACCAAGATGCCTGCTTTGATCACTTACCGCACCACGGTCCAGGAGGACTGGGTCGATTACAACGGGCACCTGCGCGATGCCTTCTACCTGCTGATCTTCAGCTACGCGACCGACGCCCTGATGGAGCGCATCGGCCTGGACGCCGATAGCCGCGGGCAAAGCGGTAATTCGCTGTTCACGCTGGAGGCGCATATCAATTATCTGCACGAGGTGAAGCTGGGCACCGAGGTGTGGGTGCAGACGCAGATCATCGGGTTCGACCACAAGCGTCTTCACGTGTATCACAGCCTGCACCGGGCAGGGTTCAACGAGGTCCTGGCGGCGAGCGAGCAGATGTTGCTGCACGTGGACCTGGCGGGGCCGCAGTCAGCGCCTTTTGGGCACACCACTGTTTACCAATTGAACCACTTGGCAGAGCAACAGGAGGGGGCGCCGGCGCCGCAATACATCGGGCGCACCTTAAAACTTCCTTCTTGAATGACCAGGGAGCCGGCGCCAAGGTCTCCATAGATACGAAGCACCCTGGCGCCTTCACTCGCAACAATCAGACAGTACAGAAGCGGACAACCATAGCGAACGCTCTATATACTGGCCCGGTCAGTCTTCTTGTAAATCTGAACACTTCTGGTTTACCACCGCCAAAATGTACATCCGTGGTTATGCCCCAGAAAAGTTATTTTTCCGCCTAACAGCTCTTTACCATGTAAAAATGTTGACGGACATAACTTGCTCGGGGTAATCCACTGTCGAAGTCTTTACCTCAGCCCGCACGGGATCGACATCATTATCCTTGCTAACACTTTCAAGTGCTTCACGGCGCTGATCAGATTTAATCTGAAATAGCGTGCCGGCTAAACCTTCGAGATAATTCGAATGCTCCGAGGCTGTACACCCTGCAAAAATAAACACAGCACCTAACAAGCCGAACTTTAATTTTTCCCGGTCCAAGTTCATGCTCCAGATATCGGAGCCTTACTCGTCCACGGACATCGATTCCCAAAAACCAATATAAATAACAGTTGCAAAAAATAACCCCGGAAAGCCGTGAGCTACCGGGGCCAAGAGCGAGCAACATCCACTGTGCGTGAGCGAGGGTGACCAAACCCTCTGTACCGTGAATGGCTTCAGTGTGCGTGCTTGCCTGGTAGGGGATTTAGTCGTAAACGACCTGTTCTTAGCCAAAGCAGCCATGGCGACATTCTGTCCTTGCGAGGCTGTCGCGCACGTCACAGAATCGGTCGTAAATCACAGCAGCACTCTCTTAGCGATAAAAGGGACAACAGCCATGATGCATGCGGATTTGATTGATCAGGACGACCTCGCCGGCCACTTGCGCGCGCGCGGTTTCGATATTCCTGCCGGGGCCAGTGCCGAACAGGCTTGTGAAGCGGTGGTTCGTGGGCTGAACGAGCCCAATGCGCGAGCGCTGAAGGGGATGGTGGAGCAGATGTACACCGGTAGTGCGACGATCCTGCCGGCAGTGCGCCAGGCCATCGACAAGCAGCTGTTGCCGGCGCTGGCGCAGTTCAACAAACGCGCGTAATTCATTTACCCAAAAACGGCCCCTTCGCGGGACAAGCCCACCCCCACAGATCACCCGCTGACTCAAGTTAGCGGGTGATCTGTGGGGGTGGGCTTGTCCCGCGAAAAAGTCGACTCGATATCAGAGCCTTACACTGGCAAATGTCGACTCGTTGCGCGCCTGGCTAAGGGCCGCCATCGGCCCGCTGTGCGGCGACAGGGTCATGGCCTGCGGAATCGGCATCATGGCCACCTGCTGCGCGGTGTTGGAGCCCACACGCTCGTCACGCGGCGGAATGCCAAAGTACTCGCGATAGCACTTGGAGAAGTGCGGGGTCGACACGAATCCGCACACCGATGCCACTTCGATGATCGACATTGGCGTCTGCTTCAGCAGCTGCCGCGCACGGATCAGGCGCAACTTCAGGTAGTAGCGCGACGGCGAGCAGTGCAGGTACTTCTGGAACAGGCGCTCAAGCTGGCGTCGCGAAACCGATACATACACCGCCAGTTCGTCCAGGTCGATCGGCTCCTCCAGATTGGCCTCCATCAACGCGACGATTTCCTGCAACTTCGGCTGGTTGGTGCCAAGCATGTGTTTGAGCGGCACACGCTGGTGGTCCTGCTCGTTGCGAATACGCTCGTAGACGAACATCTCGGAAATCGCCGCCGACAGCTCACGGCCGTGATCACGGCTGATCAGGTGCAGCATCATGTCCAGCGGCGCGGTACCACCGGAGCTGGTGAAGCGGTTGCGGTCAAGGGTGAACAGGCGGGTGCTCATGTTCACCCGCGGGAAGGCTTCCTGCATTGCGGCCAGGCATTCCCAGTGCACGCTGCAATCGAAGCCGTCGAGCAGGCCAGCGCAGGCCAGTGCCCAACTGCCGGTGCACACGGCACCCAACCTGCGCGACTGACGGGCCTGGGCTTGCAACCAGGTGACGTGTTCACGGGTGACGGAACGCTGGATGCCAACACCACCACAGACAATCACGGTGTCGATGGGCGGAGCATTACTGATTGCCGCATCCGGTGTGATTTGCAGACCATCGCTGGCCCACACCTGACCGCCATCGATCGTCAGCGTGTGCCACCGATACAGCTCACGGCCAGACAGCTGGTTGGCCATGCGCAGCGGCTCGACCGCCGATGCCAGGGAAATCAGGGTGAAATTGTCCAATAGAAGAAACCCGATGGACTGGGGTGTTGTGCGGTTCTGGGTTGGATTCCCGGAGTTGTACGACGTCATCGCGATTTCTCCTCACACAAATGCAGGGTGTGCCTCAGGCGGGCACTTACTTCTTGTTATGACCCCTCGGTCATTTTCCGGGGGTAGGCTTGCCAATCTCAACGCAAACGCCGTGCCTAAACTTGAACGGCCATCCAAAAAAACCTGAAAACGACGCCTTTATTGGGCATTTCAAGTACTTGCATCGTGCTGGCCAGTCGTCCAGAACAGGCGAGCTAGCGCGTTGCCTGTAACGGTTGAGCAGTTTAGTGACACGTGCCGCGTGGGTTTCCCAGAAGCGACACCCTTAAGTGTCACCGACAACGCCCACACTGATCGCGACATCCGACAATCGGTAGGTGGGGCGCCCCTCATCGCACCATAACGAGGCATTGGCGGTTGTGCTGCACCTCATCAGCCTCCAGGGCATCTTCGCGGGCAAGCCCGCTCCTACAGGGATGGCACAGTTCCTGTAGGAGCGGGCTTGCCCGCGAAGATGCCCTGGAGGTCAGATCAGCAAATCAGCACTCGATAGCGCTGACCGCCAGGCCACCGCGCGAGGTCTCTTTGTACTTGTCGTGCATATCGGCCCCGGTATCGCGCATGGTGCGGATTACCTGGTCGAGGGAAATGAAGTGCTCACCATCACCGCGTAACGCCATCTGCACCGCGTTGATGGCCTTCACCGCAGCAATCGCGTTGCGCTCGATGCAGGGCACTTGCACCAACCCGCCAACCGGGTCGCAGGTCAGGCCAAGGTTATGTTCCAGGGCAATTTCAGCGGCGTTCTCAACCTGTGCGGGAGTGGCGCCGAGTACTTCGGCAAGGCCTGCTGCGGCCATTGCGCAGGCCGAGCCGACTTCCCCCTGGCAACCTACTTCGGCACCAGAGATCGAGGCGTTCTTCTTGCACAGGATGCCCACGGCGGCGGCGGCCAGGAAGTAATCGACAACGCTGGACTCATCAACCTCATCACTGAAACGCATGTAGTAATGCAGCACCGCCGGGATGATGCCCGCCGCGCCGTTGGTCGGTGCGGTCACCATGCGCCCGCCGGCGGCGTTTTCTTCATTGACCGCCAAGGCGAACAGGTTGACCCATTCCATGGCGCTCATGGTCGAGCCGATCACGTTGGGCTTGCCGATTTCCTGCAGGCTGCGGTGCAGCTTGGCGGCGCGGCGGCGCACGTTCAGCCCGCCTGGTAGCGTGCCCTCGTACTTGAGGCCGTTGTTGACGCATTCCTGCATGGCTTCCCAGAGCTTGTGCAGGCCAGCGCGGATGTCTTCCTCGCTGCGCCAGACCTTCTCGTTGGCCATCATCAATTGCGACACGCTGAGGTCGTTTTGCTTGCACAGGCGCAGCAGTTCGGCGGCGCTGTTGAAGTCGTACGGCAACACCGTCTGGTCAGCATCCAGCACACCGCTGGCGGCTTGGGCTGCATCGACTACAAAGCCGCCACCCACCGAGTAATAGGTGTCGCGGTGCAACTCGCCCTGCTCGCCTTCGGCAATCAGGGTCATGGCGTTGGGGTGATACGGCAGGTTCTCGTCCAGCAGCAGCATGTCGCGGGCCCAGACGAACTCGATGGGCAAGCGGCTATCCAGCTGCAGGGTGTTGGTTTCGCGCAGGTCGGCGATACGCGGCACGATCTGGGTCGGGTCAATGGCGTCAGGCCACTCGCCCATCAGGCCCATGATGGTGGCGTTGTCGGTGCCATGACCAATACCGGTGGCCGACAGCGAGCCATACAGGCGCACTTCGATCCGTTTTACACGTTCCAGCTCGCCGCGTTCGCGCAGGCCCTGAACGAACAGGGCGCCAGCACGCATGGGGCCGACGGTGTGGGAGCTGGAGGGCCCGACACCGATCTTGAACAGGTCGAACACGCTGATGGCCATTGTCGAATCACCTCTTGCTGGGCTTGTCTCTGCGCGCCATGCGCAGGGCGGAGTAGCTGCTAGGCTCAAACAGCGGGCCGCCTTGAATGCCAGCATCATCGGGCTTTTACCGCCCACCTCGCCGTCTGCAACCGACGTACTTTTGTCCAGCAGCGCCGCGCTGTTTTTAACGAGGAACTGCGCCCACCGCGCCGTTTTCCAGCGGCCTGGTGACGCAAAAATGCGTGTGAGGGGGTGGAAAAATCCATAAGCGACATCGCCCATACTGGATACGACCCGTTCCGTACTGGATACGACCCCACCAGTAGGCGATTGCCCGGCGCTGGAGGATTATCGAAAGCGACTCGTAAAGCACGGCCACGCATCCTGCCCTCTGCAGGCCTGGTCGACCGGACCCTCAGAAAGCCCGGCGACCCACGCGAACCCGAAGACAATATCTCAGGAGTCCATCCATGAAAGGTTCACCCTCGCTGTTGCTGGTTGCGTTGCTGTCCGCGCCATTGCTGGCCCAGGCAGCCGAACCCGAGCAGTGTCAGACTGTACGCTTCTCCGATGTCGGCTGGACCGACATCACAGTCACGACCGCGACCACCAGCGTTGTGCTCGAAGCACTGGGTTACAAGACCCACACCACCATGATCTCGGTACCGGTGACCTACAAGTCGCTGGCCACCGGCAAGGACCTGGACGTGTTTCTCGGCAACTGGATGCCGACCATGGAGAACGACATCAAGCAATACCGCGACGCCGGCACGGTAGAAACCGTGCGCGCCAACCTGGAAAACGCCAAGTACACCCTGGCAGTCCCCCAGGCGCTGTATGACAAGGGCCTGAAGGATTTCAGCGACATTCCCAAGTTCAAGAAAGAACTGAACGGCAAGATCTACGGCATCGAACCGGGTAACGACGGCAACCGCACCATCCAGAGCATGATCGACAAGAACGCCTTTGGCTTGAAGGACGCCGGTTTCAAGATCGTGCAGTCCAGCGAGGCGGGCATGCTGTCGCAGGTTGATCGCGCGCAGAAACGCGGCGAGGCAATGGTGTTCCTGGGCTGGGAGCCACACCCGATGAACACTCGCTTCAAGATGCAGTACCTGACCGGCGGGGACGAATTCTTCGGCCCCGACTTCGGCAAGGCCACCGTGCTGACCAACACCCGCAAGGGGTATACGCAGGAATGCAGCAACGTTGGCCAACTGCTTAAAAACCTGTCGTTCGAGCTCAAGGATGAAAGCACCATGATGGGCTATGTCCTGGACGACAAGATGAAACCCGAAGCCGCCGCCAGAAAATGGATCAAGGACAACCCAGGCAAGCTGGATGCCTGGCTGGCCGGCGTAACTACCGTTGATGGCAAACCCGGCCTGGAGGCGGCCAAGGCCAAGCTTACGCAATAACGAACTACGCAGTAGCGCTACCTCGGGGCAGGACCGTGCCTGCTCCGGGTTGATTTCAATCTATGCAGGTGGAAGCTCGCTATCATGCTTATCGATCAGAAAATACCTTTGGGCCAGTACATCGCGTCGTTCGTCGAATGGCTGACCCAGCATGGCGCGAATTACTTCGACGCCATCGCGCAAGGCCTGGAGTTCATGATCTACGGGGTTACCAGTATCCTTACCTGGTTCAACCCGCTCGTTCTCATCGCCCTGTTCGCCGCCCTGGCGCACCTGATCCAGCGCAAGTGGGCGCTTACCGCGTTCGTTGCCCTGTCGTTCCTGCTGATCCTCAACCTGGGTTACTGGCAGGAAACCATGGAAACCCTGGCGCAGGTCACCTTCGCCACGGTGGTATGTGTGTTGATCGGCGTACCACTGGGCATCCTCGCCGCGCACAAACCGATGTTCTATACCGCCATGCGCCCGGTGCTCGACCTGATGCAGACGGTGCCCACCTTCGTCTACCTGATCCCTACCCTGACCCTGTTCGGCCTGGGCGTGGTACCGGGGCTGATCTCCACCGTGGTGTTCGCCATCGCAGCGCCCATTCGCCTGACCTACCTGGGCATCTGCGACGTGCCGCAAGAGTTGATGGACGCCGGCAAGGCCTTTGGCTGCTCGCGTCGGCAACTGCTTACCCGTATCGAACTTCCGCACGCGATGCCAAGCATCGCCGCCGGTGTCACTCAATGCATCATGCTGTCGCTGTCGATGGTGGTAATTGCCGCCCTGGTCGGCGCTGACGGCCTGGGCAAACCTGTGGTCAACGCACTGAACACCGCCGATATCTCCCTGGGCTTCGAAGCGGGCCTGGCGATTGTGCTGCTGGCAATCATGCTCGACCGTATCTGCAAGCAACCGGAACTGCCGGTAAGGGGTGAGGCATGAGCATCATTCGTTTCGAAGACGTCGACGTCATCTTCTCCAACAAGCCGCGCGAGGCACTGTCGCTGCTGGACCAAGGCCAGACCCGCGAGCAGATCCTCAAGCAGACCGGCCTGGTGGTGGGTGTCGAAAAGGCCAACCTCGATATCAACAAAGGCGAGATCTGCGTGCTGATGGGCTTGTCCGGCTCGGGCAAGTCGAGCCTGCTGCGCTGCATCAACGGCCTCAACACCGTCAGCCGCGGCAAGTTGTTCGTCGAGCACGAAGGCAGGCACATCGACATTGCCAACTGCTCCGCGGCCGAACTGAAGATGATGCGCACCAAGCGCATTGCCATGGTGTTCCAGAAGTTTGCCCTGATGCCCTGGCTGACGGTGCGCGAGAACATCAGCTTTGGCTTGGAGATGCAGGGTCGTCCGGAAAAGGAACGGCGCAAGCTGGTCGACGAGAAGCTTGAGCTGGTGGGCCTGACCCAGTGGCGCAACAAGAAGCCGGATGAGCTTTCTGGCGGCATGCAACAGCGCGTGGGCCTGGCCCGGGCGCTGGCGATGGATGCCGACATCTTGCTGATGGACGAACCGTTCTCGGCGCTGGATCCCCTGATCCGCCAGGGCCTGCAAGATGAGCTGCTTGGCCTGCAGGCCAAGCTGAGCAAAACCATCGTGTTCGTCAGCCACGACCTGGACGAAGCGCTGAAACTGGGTACCCGCATTGCGATCATGAAAGACGGGCGGATCATCCAGTACAGCAAACCGGAGGAGATCGTGCTGAACCCGGCCGACGAATACGTGCGCACCTTCGTCGCCCATACCAACCCGCTGAACGTGCTGTGCGGCCGCAGCCTGATGCGCAGCCTGGACAACTGCAAACGGGTCAATGGCTCGGTGTGCCTGGACCCAGGTATCGATTCGTGGCTGGACCTTGGCGAAGGCGGCGCGCTCAAGCGTGCACGCCAGGGCCAGAACGGTCTGGACATGCAGAAATGGGCACCGGGGCAAGATGTGGAGCTGCTGGAGCGCAGGCCGACTGTGGTGCACGCCGATATTGGCATGCGTGACGCACTGCAGATTCGTTATCAGACCGGCAACAAGCTGGTGCTGCAGGATAACGACAAGGTGGTGGGGATTCTCGGGGATACCGAGCTTTACCACGCGCTGCTCGGCAAGAACCTCGGTTGAGGCAATTGGGGCCGCTTCGCGGCCCTTCGCGGGCACGCCCGCTCCCACAGGCTTGCTGAGATCTCTGTGGGAGCGGGCGTGCCCGCGAAGGGCTGCAAAGCAGCCCCGATCAATGGATCAGCGAACGACAATCCCGCGCGAAGCCATGTAGGCCTTGGCCTCCGGCACTGTGTACTCGCCAAAGTGGAAGATGCTGGCCGCCAGCACCGCGCTGGCGTGCCCTTCCAGAATGCCGTCGGCCAGGTGCTGCAGGTTACCCACGCCCCCCGAGGCAATCACCGGAATGCCCAGCGCATCACTGATAGCGCGGGTGACCCCCAGGTCGAAGCCGTTCTTCATGCCGTCCTGGTCCATGCTGGTCAGCAGGATCTCGCCAGCGCCCAGGCCTTCCATCTTCTTCGCCCACTCGACTGCATCCAGCCCGGTCGGCTTGCGCCCGCCGTGAGTGAAAATCTCCCAGCGCGGCTCTTCACCTGGCCCGGACACTTTCTTGGCATCGATGGCGACAACGATGCACTGCGAGCCGAAACGGTCCGCCGCCTCGCCGACAAACTCTGGGTTGAACACCGCGGCGGTGTTGATCGAGACCTTGTCGGCACCGGCGTTGAGCAGGTTGCGGATGTCCTGCACGGTACGCACGCCACCTCCGACCGTCAGCGGGATGAACACCTGGCTGGCCATGCGCTCGACGGTATGCAGCGTGGTGTCGCGGCCATCGACGCTGGCGGTGATGTCGAGAAAGGTGATTTCGTCGGCACCTTGCTCGTCGTAGCGACGGGCGATTTCCACCGGGTCGCCGGCGTCACGGATGTTCTCGAACTTGACGCCCTTGACCACCCGGCCGTTGTCCACGTCCAGGCAAGGGATAATGCGCTTGGCCAGTGCCATGGTTCAGTCCTCAGCCTTGGTAGTTGTCACAGAAGGCCTGGGCCTCAGCGACATCCAGGGTGCCTTCGTAGATGGCACGGCCAGTGATGGCGCCGATGATGCCCGGGGCCTTGGCGTCCAGCAGGGCCTTGATGTCGCCCAGGTTGTGAATGCCACCCGAGGCGATCACCGGGATACGGGTGGCTTCAGCCAGTGCCTTGGTGAAGGGCACGTTGCAGCCCTGCATCATGCCGTCCTTTGCGATGTCGGTGTAGACGATCGCCGAGACGCCATCGGCCTCGAAACGCTTGGCCAGGTCGATGACCTGCACCGAGCTGACTTCGGCCCAACCATCGGTGGCGACGAAACCGTCCTTGGCGTCCAGGCCGACGATGACCTTGCCCGGGAAGGCTTTGCACGCTTCAGCGACGAACTCGGGCTGCTTGACTGCCTTGGTGCCGATGATCACGTAGCTGACGCCAGCCTTGACGTAGTGTTCGATGGTTTCCAGCGAACGGATACCGCCGCCGATCTGGATCGGCAGGTTCGGGTAGCGCTTGGCGATGGCGGTAACCACTTCACCATTGACCGGCTGGCCTTCGAAGGCGCCGTTGAGGTCGACCAGGTGCAGGCGGCGGCAGCCACCCTCGACCCACTTGGCGGCCATGCTCACCGGGTCGTCGGAAAATACCGTAGAGTCTTCCATGCGGCCCTGGCGCAGGCGCACGCAAGCACCGTCCTTCAGATCGATAGCGGGGATAATCAGCATCTTGGGAACCTGTCTATTTGTTGGGTTTCAGGGCTTCTCGAGTGCCCACAGGTCGCTTTCGATGCTCTCGAACCGCTCCTTGAGGTGCAGCTGAACATCGGCAATCGCCCTGTTGTAGTAATGGGGTGCAATCTCTTTGCTGAACAGCTCGAGGACCTCGGCCACCTCGAATGACCCCAACTGCAGCTCGAAGCGGTCTTCGAGGAAGCGCTTCAAGGTATCGAGCGCTTCGCGCTCCTGTTCGGGGGCAAGGGTGATGCTCGGGGCCTTGGTCTTCGACCTGCTCATTTACCAGCGCCCGTCCCAGGCGATGAAATTCTGCAGCAGTTGCAGGCCATGGGTATGGCTCTTCTCCGGGTGGAACTGCACGGCAAAGCGCGAACCGTCGGCCAGCGCTGCGGCGAAGTCGACGCCATAGTGACCGCGCCCCACCACCTGGCCCGGTTTGCCGGCATTGATGTAGTAGCTGTGCACGAAGTAAAAACGTGCGCGGTCAGGGATGTCGTGCCACAGCGGGTGGTCGATGGTCTGGGCGACTTCGTTCCAGCCCATGTGCGGCACCTTAAGGTGCTCGCCGTCTTCTTGCAGGTCTTTGCCGAAAAAACGCACCTGGCCAGGGAACAGGCCGATGCAGTCGACGCCGGTGTTTTCCTCACTGTGTTCGAGCAGCGCCTGCATACCGACGCAGATGCCGAGGAACGGGCGGTCCTGGCTGACTTCGCGCACCAGGCTGTCGAAGCCAAGGCGGCGGATCTCGGCCATGCAGTCGCGAATCGCGCCCACGCCCGGGAACACCACACGGTCGGCCTCGCGGATCACTGAGGCATCGCTGGTAACTAGCACTTTACCGGCACCTACGTGCTCAAGCGCCTTGGCCACCGAGTGCAGGTTACCCATGCCATAGTCGATTACGGCTACCGTTTGCATTTACAGGCACCCTTTGGTGGAAGGCATCTGCCCGGCCATACGCTCGTCGAGAGTGATGGCCATGCGCAGGGCGCGGCCGAAAGCCTTGAATACGGTTTCGATCTGGTGGTGGGTGTTGTGACCACGCAGGTTATCGATGTGCAGGGTTACCAGGGCATGGTTGACGAAGCCCTGGAAAAACTCCTGGAACAGGTCGACATCGAAGCCACCAACGCTGGCACGGGTATACGGCACGTGCATCTGCAGGCCTGGGCGGCCAGAGAAGTCGATGACCACGCGTGACAGCGCTTCGTCCAGCGGCACGTAGGCGTGGCCGTAGCGGAAGATACCTTTCTTGTCACCGATGGCTTGGGCGAATGCCATGCCCAGGGTGATGCCGACGTCTTCGACGGTATGGTGATCGTCGATATGCGTGTCACCCTTGCACTCGATATCCAGATCGATCAGCCCATGGCGGGCGATCTGGTCCAGCATGTGTTCAAGGAAGGGCACACCGATATCGAATCGGGCCTTGCCACTGCCATCGAGGTTGATCGAGCACTTGACCTGGGTTTCCAGGGTATTGCGCTCGACGGAAGCCTTACGTTCAACCATCACCAGCTCCGCAAAATCATTGGGCGAAAAGGGTTTCATTATAGGCCCAGAACGCGCCAGCTTGAAACGCGGATGACATATGGCAAAGCCAGGATTTACACGGACTGAATACCGCTACAGGTCTATACAACCACAACGGCCCGCTCCTGCATCTGCGAAAGGGGCGCAACGCGCCCCCTGCTGATCAATGGAACAGCACAGCGGTCTTCTGCAAGGTCACCCAGACACCCCAGGCCAACGGCACAACCACCACTGCCCAGGCCAGCAGCACCAATGGCAGGCTGCCTGGCGCCGCTTTCCACTCCAGCGACCGCGCCCCATCGGCGCCCTTGTCATGGCTCAACGCGCGCTCGGCCGCCAGTTCGGCATCACTCATGAAGTGCTTGTCGGCCACCGGACGCACCAGCATGTTGCAGATAAAGCCCAGCACCAGCAGACCCGCGAGGATGTACAAGGTCATGTCATAAGCCGCCGCCCGCTCCACGCCCGCCGCCAGTTGATACTCGCGCAGGTAGGTGATCAGCACCGGCCCCAGCACCCCGGCTGCCGCCCAAGCGGTCAGCAGGCGGCCATGAATGGCACCCACCATCTGCGTGCCGAACAGGTCGGCCAGGTAGGCCGGCACCGTTGCAAAGCCACCGCCATACATCGACAGAATGATGCAGAACGCGGCCACGAAAAGTGCCACGTTGCCCAGGTGCCCCATGTTCGGCACCAGGCTGTACAAGCCCACACCCAAAGCGAAGAAAGCAAAGTAGGTGTTCTTGCGGCCGATGTAGTCTGAGAACGATGCCCAGAAGAACCGGCCGCCAATGTTGAACAGACTCAGCAGGCCGGTAAAGCCGGCGGCGATGGCGGCAATTTGCGCCAACTGCGCAGTGCTCAGCTGGCTGAAGGTCAGTTCGTTGCCCAGTAATTTACCGGCGAACACTTCCTGCAGCAGCGGCGAAGCCATACCGATAATGCCGATGCCCGCCGACACGTTCAGGCACAGCACCAGCCAGATCAGCGCGAACTGCGGGGTCTTCCAGGCCACACTGACGTGCACGTGACGGTCGGTGACCATGGCGTTACTGGCATTCTTCAACGGCGCAGCCCAGCCTTCAGGCTTCCAGCCGGTCGGTGGTACGCGATACGCCAAGGCGCCAGCGGTCATGAACACAAAGTAGATCGCCGCCATGGCGACAAAGCTCTGCCATACGCCAACTTCGTGCTCATTGCCAAAATGCCCCATAAGCGCGGTGGCCAGCGGTGCCCCTACCATGGCCCCGCCGCCAAAGCCCATGATCGCCATACCGGTGGCCATGCCGCGTTTGTCCGGGAACCACTTGATCAAGGTCGACACCGGCGAGATGTAGCCCAGGCCCAGACCGATACCGCCGATCACGCCGGAGCCAAGCCACATCAGCCACAGCTGATGGGTTTTCACACCTATCGCCGAAAGCAGCATGCCACCGCACCAGCACAAGGCCGACACCAGGCCAGCCTTGCGCGGGCCGGCGTGCTCCAGCCAGCCGCCCAGCACCGCCGCCGAGCAGCCGAGGAATACGAAGAACAGGGTGTAGATCCAGCTCAGCATCGAGATTGGCCAGTCGCATTCGGCGCTGAACATTCGGGCCATGAAGCCCATGTCTGCCGCACAGGCGACGGGGGCGGTGATCCCAAGGGCTTGCGACAAAGGCAGCCAGAATACCGAGAAGCCGTAGGCCATACCGATGCACAGGTGAATAGCCAGGGCGGCTGGCGGAACCAGCCAGCGGTTGAAGCCTGGGCGGGCGATTATGCGTTCCTTCGACAGGAAACCTGGCGCACTGGCCGAGGTTCCCGTCGCGACAGTACTGGTCATGGATCTGATCCTTGTTATTGGGAAGGTGCTCGCGAAGCGGCGCAAGGGTAGCAGCATCAAGCAGGATGAAAGCAATCTGCCATCGCTCAATTCTGCCCGACTGAAACGGTCATGGTTCCGGCACAAGCTCAATATTAGGCTGTCGAAAGCCGTACCATCTGATACAGGCGTAGGAATTTCCTACATCTCTAGTCGTACAAGCAGGGGGAACCGCTACAGCGTTATACTCTGCCGCCTGAACTCACTAACGGACTAAAAGGACTCGCCCATGAAAGCGTTCGGCAAAATCCTGGGACTGGGGCTTCTCGGGTTACTGCTGATCATCGTGGCGCTGGGCTTCGCCCTGACCCACCTCTTTGATCCCAACGACTACAAAGACGAGATTCGCCAGTTGGCACGCGACAAGGCTCACATCGAACTGACCCTCAACGGTGACATCGGCTGGAGCCTGTTCCCGTGGCTGGGCCTGGAGCTGCACGAAGCCAGCATCGCTACCTTGAACAAACCCAAGGAGCCGTTCGCCGATCTGCAGATGCTTGGTCTTTCAGTCCGTGTGCTGCCGCTGCTGCGCCGCGAAGTACAAATGAGCGACGTACGTGTCGAAGGCCTGAACCTGACCCTGACGCGCGACGAACAGGGCCACGGCAACTGGGAGGACATCGGCAAGCCGCTGCCCGCGGAGAATGGCGCAAGCACCAATGCACCGGCACAGGCACCTGCCGAGCAGAAGCCTGCGACCGCCGACAGCAACGAGCGCGCCATCAAGCTGGACATCGACAGCCTGACCGTGAACAACGCCCGCGTGCAGTACACCGATGCCAAGACCGGTCACAGCTACAGCGCCGAGAGCATCCAGCTGAGCACCGGCCCGGTCCATGAAGGCGCAAACATCCCGCTCAAGGCCAGCGCCTTCATCAGCGCCAGCCAGCCGAACATCAAGGCCCGTACCGAACTGGCCGGCGAATTGCGCTTCGACCGCAAGCTCAAGCGCTACAACTTCGAAGACATGCGCCTGTCGGGCGAGACCTCGGGTGAGCCTACTGGCGGCAAGACCGTGACTTTCGCCGCCCAAGGCCAACTGCTGGTCGACCTGGCCGCCAATGTCGCCACGTGGAACGGCCTGAAAGTTTCGGCCAACCAACTGCGCGCCCTCGGTGAGCTGAACCTGCGTGATCTGGACAAGGCACCCCAGCTGAGCGGCGGCCTGTCCATCGCCCAGTTCAACCTGCGCACCTTCCTTGAAAGCATCGGCCGCCCGCTGCCGGCCACCAACGACCCGGCCGCCTTCGCCAAACTGGAACTGGTAACTCGCCTGAAGGGCACGCCTGACAGCCTGGCCCTGGAAGACCTGGCGGTGAAGCTGGACGACAGCACCTTCAGCGGCCGCGTGGCCGTCGAAGATTTCGCCAGACAGGCCCTGCGCCTGCAGCTTAAGGGCGACACCTTCGACGCCGACCGCTACCTGCCGGCCAAGAGCGAAGAGGCCAAGGGCGCCACCGCTGCGCGCCAGGCCGAGGTCAAGCAACAAGAGGCCAGCGCCGTAGCCAGTGCCGGCTCCACACCACTGCCCAGTGCCCCGACACAAGTGGCATGGAGCGACGACAAGCTGCTGCCGGTCGACCGTTTGCGCGCCCTCGATCTGCAGGCCGACCTGGCCTTCGGCTCGTTGACCCTGGATAAGCTGCCGATCGAAAACGCCCAGCTCAAGGCCGTTGGCCAAGGCGGCCTGCTGACCCTGCAAACCCTGCGCGGAGAGCTGTACAACGGCACCTTCGAAGCCAAGGGGACGGTCGACGTGCGCCCTGCCGTGCCGCAGCTGGGTGTAAACACCAACATCCAGCGGGTGCCGGTGGAACACTTCATCAAGGCCGAAGGCAAGGAACAGACGCCACCGGTCAAGGGCCTGCTGACCCTGACCAGTGATCTGACAGCCACCGGTAACAGCCAGAAGGCACTGGTCGACACCCTGAACGGCAGCGCAAACTTCGCCATCAACGATGGCGTGCTGGTCAATGCCAACCTGGAACAGCAACTGTGCCAGGCCATCGCCACGCTCAATCGCAAGACGCTGAGCAGCGAACCACGCGGCAAGGACACCCCGTTCCAGGAACTGCGCGGCAGCCTGGTCATACGCAATGGCGTCGCCAGCAACCCGGACCTCAAGGCCCGCATCCCAGGCCTGACCGTCAACGGCCATGGTGACCTCGACCTGCGCGTGCTGGGCATGGACTACAACATCGGCGTAATCGTCGAAGGCGACCAGCGTGCCATGCCAGACCCGGCCTGCCAGGTCAACGAACGTTATGTGGGTGTTGAAGTTCCCCTACGCTGCCGTGGCCCGCTGGAACTCGGCGCAAAGGCCTGCCGCCTCGACCAGAACGGCCTGGGCAAGGTTGCCGCCAAGCTGGCCGGCAACCGCCTGAAAGACAAGATCGATGAAAAGCTTGATGAAAAACTTGGAGACAAAGTGAGCCCGGAACTGAAAGACGCGCTCAAGGGGCTGTTCAAGCGATGAGCCCCGAGCAGTTCTCCAGCGCTGTGCTGGACTGGTATGACGAGCACGGCCGGCATGATCTGCCCTGGCAACAGGGCATCACCCCGTACCGCGTGTGGGTGTCGGAAATCATGTTGCAGCAGACCCAGGTCAGCACCGTGCTCAACTACTTCGACCGCTTCATGCAGGCCCTGCCAACCGTGCAAGCCCTGGCCGAGGCACCGGAGGACGAAGTGCTGCACCTGTGGACGGGCCTGGGTTACTACACCCGCGCACGCAACCTGCAAAAAGCCGCCAAGGTCGTCGTCGAGCAACATGGCGGCGAATTCCCGCGCAGTGTCGAGCAGCTTACCGAGCTGCCCGGCATCGGCCGCTCCACTGCCGGCGCGATCGCCAGCATCAGCATGGGCATCCGCGCACCGATCCTCGACGGCAACGTCAAGCGCGTGCTGGCACGCTACACCGCCCAGGCGGGCTACCCAGGCGAACCCAAGGTTGCCAACCAGCTATGGGCCACTGCCGAGCGTTTCACCCCGCAACAACGCGCCAACCACTACACCCAGGCGATGATGGACATGGGCGCCACGCTGTGCACGCGCAGCAAGCCCAGCTGCCTGATCTGCCCGTTGCAGCGTGGCTGCGAAGCGCACCTGCACGGCGAAGAAACCCGTTACCCCGAGCCCAAACCGCGCAAGGCACTGCCGCAACGGCGCACACTGATGCCTCTGCTGGCCAACCACGAAGGCGCCATCCTGCTTTACCGACGTCCCTCCAGCGGCCTGTGGGGTGGTTTGTGGAGCCTCCCGGAACTGGACGACATCACCCAGCTCGACGACCTGGCCTATCAGCACGGCCTGCGCCTGGCTGGCCGCCACGCCATGGACCGCCTGACCCATACCTTCAGCCACTTCCAGCTGGCGATCGAACCCTGGCTAGTACGCGTCGACCCGGTCGGCGAGCACGTGGCCGAGGCCGACTGGCTCTGGTATAACCTCGCCACCCCGCCGCGTCTGGGCCTCGCCGCCCCGGTGAAAAAGCTGCTTGAACGCGCGACCGACGAACTGATTGCAGGAGACGCCCGATGACCCGCACCGTGATGTGCCGCAAGTACCAAGAAGAACTACCAGGCCTGGAACGCCCGCCCTACCCCGGCGCCAAGGGCCAGGACATCTTCGAACACATCTCGCAGAAAGCCTGGGCCGACTGGCAGAAGCACCAGACCATGCTGATCAACGAAAAGCGCCTGAACATGATGAACGCCGAGGACCGCAAATTCCTCCAGGCCGAAATGGACAAGTTTTTCGCCGGCGAAGAATACGCCCAGGCCGAAGGCTACGTTCCACCGGCCGAATGACCCCAAAAATCGTAAGCGACGGAATTAATTTAAAATTTTTTCAAAAAGTCGTTGACGAGCGGTCCGGAAATCTATTTAATTCACCTCGTCGCCCAGATAGCTCAGTCGGTAGAGCAGAGGATTGAAAATCCTCGTGTCGGCGGTTCGACTCCGTCTCTGGGCACCACCTTCAAGCTTCTGGTGGTTGCAAAGTTACCCGAAGCGACAACAAGAAACCCGCCTAGTGCGGGTTTTTTGTTGTCTGTAATTTTTCTCATTGATCAGCATCAAATAGCCATTATTCGCTCACCTTCATAATCGAATACGGACATCCGCATCGACCAGCAAGGACCTCCATGAGCGAAGAATCACCCCTCCTGCTCCCCTCCCCCAGCGAATCCGCACTCACACCGATCCGCACCCGCCGCCCACGCCAGCGCAAGCCGGAGCCGACAATAACCAGCATCAGCCAGCAACCCGCAGCGCTGGAGGTTGCCACCGCCCCCAAGGGCAGCAACGAAGACAGCACCTCGGCGCGCCTGCCGGCCAACTACCCTTACCGTACCCGCCTGCGACGCCAGGACTACGATAAGGCCAAGCATGCGTTACAGATCGAGCTACTGAAGGTACAGAGCTGGGTGAAGGAAACCGGCCAGCGGGTGGTGATCCTGTTCGAAGGGCGCGATGCCGCAGGCAAGGGCGGCACCATCAAGCGCTTCATGGAGCACCTCAACCCACGCGGTGCGCGCATCGTCGCTCTGGAGAAGCCTTCCGAGCAGGAGAAAGGCCAGTGGTACTTCCAGCGCTACATCCAGCACCTGCCCACGGAGGGTGAAATGGTGTTCTTCGACCGTTCCTGGTACAACCGGGCCGGAGTCGAGAAGGTGATGGATTTTTGCACGCCACTGCAGTACCTGGAATTCATGCGTCAGACGCCAGACTTGGAGCGCATGCTGTGCAACAGTGGCATCCTGCTGTTCAAGTACTGGTTTTCGGTGAACCGCGAAGAGCAGCTGCGCCGTTTCATTTCGCGCCGGGACGACCCGCTCAAGCATTGGAAGCTGTCACCCATCGACATCAAGTCGCTAGACAAGTGGGAGGACTACACCTCGGCCAAGGAGGCGATGTTCTTCCATACCGATACAGCCGATGCGCCGTGGACGGTGATCAAATCAGATGACAAGAAGCGGGCGCGGATCAACTGCATCCGGCATTTCCTGCATTCGCTGGACTACCCGGGTAAAGACCCTCGGGTGGCGTATGCACCCGACCCTCTGCTGGTAGGCCGAGCTTCACGCGGCTTCGAAGAAGATGAGACTCCGCAGCCAGCCACCTGAACGCTCGGCATGCCTACCATCCCACAGACCTCTCCACTGCAGCGCTCGGGAGCACTGCTTGGGTTTATCGGGCAATTGCGCTTCAATACGCGCACTTTCAGACACACCCAAGGATTTGCCCATGGCCACCCCTACCAAGCAACAGAAACGCGCCAAGCGCGCCGCCAGCAAGGCCAAGCAGAACCGCATGGTACGCAGCGGCCAAGCGGTCAAGGCCAGCGCCGGCGACAGCGCCAGCGTCGAGCAGGTGTACAACAAGGCCATGGAGTCGGGCAGCTACGACGCGATGTTCAACAAGATGAAGGAAGCCCAGGAAGGCGGCCTGGTGCCAATGATCTCGGTGTTCCTGGTGGACCCGCTACTCGCCCTCGTGCTCAAGGGGCACAAGGAAGAACACGCCACCGACTACATCGTGCTGGTGTTCAACGCCTACCGCAAATGGCTGGACGGCGCTGACGAAGAGACCACCATGGCCTGGCTGGAGAGTGATGAATTCCAGGAAGCCTATATCGCAGCTTCCGAACTCGTGGCCAAGCAGCAGCAACAGCAGAAGCAGTTTGGCTGACAGGCCTGTGGTGAACCTGTGAGAGCGGGCTTGCCCGCGAAAGGGCCATCACAGGCGACAGAAAAGGCCGCACCCTTCACAGGGCGCGGCCTTTTCATTTAAGCCAGCGCGGATCAGCTGTCCAGCGCCACCCGCCCGG
The DNA here is from genome assembly GCF_043103305.1 of Pseudomonas sp. YQ_5. Lineage (NCBI taxonomy): Bacteria > Pseudomonadati > Pseudomonadota > Gammaproteobacteria > Pseudomonadales > Pseudomonadaceae > Pseudomonas > Pseudomonas sp. YQ_5. Next base: position 87,951 of record NZ_JBICJS010000037.1, read on the forward strand.
CAGCCTCGCGCTTGCGATGAACCAGCAAGCCCGCCGCCACCACACCAATACTCAGCAGCGCAGTCGCAATGATCTCTACACGGTGATCCTCACGCAGCGCCATGACTACCAGAATGGCAACGATGAAGGCAATGGTCGCCCAGGTCAGCCCCGGGAACAGCCACATCTTGAAGGTGATCTTTTCGCCACGGGCTTCACGCTGGGCGCGCATGCGCAGTTGCGACACGGCGATCACCAGATACACCAGCAGCGCAATGGCGCCAGAGCTGGCCAGCAGGAACTCAAATACCTGGGCCGGTGCCACGAAGTTGGCGAACACGCAGAGAAACGCCGCCGCAGTGGACAGCAGTACCGCCACGTGCGGGGTCGCCGCCTTGGTGGTGCGCTGGGCGATGGCCGGAGCGTCGCCACGCTTGCTCAGCGAGAACAACATGCGCGAAGAAGTGTATAGCGCCGAGTTCAGGCAGCTGGTTACTGCAACAAGCACGACGATGTCGACGATCAGCTTGGCGTTCGGCACACCGATACGGCTCAGCACGGTCTGGTAGGAGCCAGCCTCGGCCAGGGCCGGGTCGTTCCACGGCACCAGGGCCACGACCAGGAAGATCGACACCAGGTAGAACAGGCAGATACGCCAGATTACCGAGTTTGTGGCACGGCTGATCTGCTTGCCCGGGTCCTTCGACTCGGCAGCGGCGATGGTGACGATTTCAGTACCCATGAACGAGAACATGGTGGTCAGCATCGCGGCCAGCACTGCGCCCAGACCGTTGGGCATGAAGCCCTGGGTATCGAACAGGTGGCTGGCACCGCTCACCTGGCTATTCGGTACAAAGCCGAACAAAGCAGCACAGCCCACGGCGATGAAGCCGATGATCGCCAGCACTTTGAGCAAGGCAAACCAGAACTCGAACTCACCGTAGTTCTTCACGCTGCACAGGTTGGTAAGTGTCAGTGCCAGGGTAATGATGAGGGAGAACGCCCACAGATCAACTGCGGGGAACCAGGCATGCAGAATGGCCGCGGCCGCGTTGGCCTCCAGCGGAATCACCAGCACCCAGAACCACCAGTACAGCCAGCCAATGGTGAAACCGGCCCAGCGCCCGATGGCGCGGTCGGCATACGTAGAGAACGAACCGGTGTCAGGCGAGGCGACTGCCATTTCACCCAGCATACGCATGACCAGCACGACCAGCGTACCAGCGGCAGCGTAAGCCAGCAGCACGGCAGGGCCGGCAGCTGCGATGGCGTGGCCGGAGCCTACGAACAGGCCGGCACCGATGACGCCAGCGATGGACAGCATGGTTACATGCCGTTGTTTGAGCCCCTGAGCGAGGTCATTGGAATTGTTACCGCTCATTGAAACTACCTTTGTAAGGAGTGGACCACGCCGACTGCGGATACAGAGCGCGCCAGGGGTTGACCTAGGCGTCGCTGCAATCGGCGGTTTCCTACTGGCAATAAGCGCGCCAGGTGCTGAATACATTCATCAGAAAACTCTGCAGGCCTTTTAGGATGCGGCCCGGAGGGCTTTCGGCCATTCCTTGACCGAAAGGGCACCAAATAGGCGGATTACTGAAATACCCACTTACAAATGCACCAAAGGTGCTCCTCGGTAACACCTTTGCACCACTGCAATGCCGAGAAGTGCAACCCATGGGTACAACCTTATGACCCCAACGAAGCATTCGCGGGGTAACCCGCTCCCACAGGTAAAAGGTAGGGTTTACCCCTCCAATGGGCCAAAACAGCTTCCATGAGCCGGCCAAAGCTGGCACCATCGCGCCTTTTTTCATCAAGGCTCTGGTGCTGGGCGACACCTTCGCGGACATCTGCGCGACGTTACGCTGTAGCGATGCGACAAACTGCCCCACCAGCGCCCCCAGTCCCCGGCGACCCTGTTGGCCGTCATAATGCCGCTATGCTAGCTTGGCGCACGCCAGGAAGGCCGCCAACAGCTGGGAACGCACCCGAACACATGAGGACCGCACATGGCTCAGGCCACGCCCGCGCTGGAAATCCGCAATTTGCACAAACGCTACGGCGAGCAGGAAATTCTCAAGGGCATTTCGCTGACCGCTCGCGACGGTGACGTGATCTCCATCCTGGGGTCGTCCGGCTCCGGCAAGTCCACCCTGCTGCGCTGCATCAACCTGCTCGAGAACCCGCACCAAGGCGAAATCCTGGTCGCCGGTGAAGCCCTCAAGCTCAAGGCCGCCAAGAATGGCGACCTGATTGCAGCCGACAACCGCCAGATCAATCGCCTGCGCAGTGAAATCGGCTTTGTCTTCCAGAATTTCAACCTGTGGCCACACATGTCGATCCTCGACAACATCATCGAGGCGCCACGCCGCGTGCTCGGCCAAAGCAAGGCCGAGGCCATCGAAGCCGCCGAAGCGCTGCTGAACAAGGTCGGCATCTACGACAAACGCCACAGCTACCCCGCCCAGCTTTCCGGTGGCCAGCAACAGCGCGCCGCCATTGCCCGTACCCTGGCCATGAAGCCTAAAGTGATCCTGTTCGACGAGCCCACTTCGGCCCTCGATCCGGAAATGGTCCAGGAAGTGCTTAACGTTATCCGCGCATTGGCCGAAGAAGGCCGTACCATGCTGCTGGTGACGCACGAGATGAGCTTTGCCCGCCATGTGTCCAGTGAAGTCGTCTTCCTGCACCAGGGCCTGGTCGAAGAGCAGGGATCGCCGCAGCAGGTCTTCGAAAACCCGACCTCGGCGCGTTGCAAGCAATTCATGTCCAGCCACCGCTAACGGAGCAATACATGCACACCTACAAGAAGTTTCTCCTGGCAGCTGCTGCCACGCTGGTGATGTCGGCAAACGCCATGGCCGCAGAAAAACTGCGCATGGGCATCGAAGCCGCCTACCCACCGTTCAACAACAAGGATGCCAGCGGTAACGTGGTTGGCTTCGACAAAGACATCGGCGACGCCCTGTGCGCCAAGATGAAAGTCGAGTGCTCGGTCGTTACCTCCGACTGGGACGGCATCATCCCGGCCCTTAACGCCAAGAAGTTCGACTTCCTGGTGTCGTCGCTGTCGATCACCGACGAGCGCAAGCAGGCTGTGGACTTCACCGATCCGTACTACTCCAACAAGCTGCAGTTCATCGCGCCGAAAAACGTCGACTTCAAGACCGACAAAGCGTCGCTGAAGGGCAAGGTCATCGGCACCCAGCGCGCCACCCTGGCCGGCACCTACCTTGAAGACAACTACCCGGATGTCGATATCAAACTTTACGACACCCAGGAAAACGCCTACCTCGACCTGGTCTCCGGTCGTATCGACGGCATCCTGGCCGACAAGTACGTGCAGTACGAGTGGCTGAAAAGCAAAGACGGCTCGAACTTCGAGTTCAAGGGTGAGCCGGTGATGGACAGCGACAAGATCGGCATTGCCGTGCGCAAAGGTGACACCAAGCTGCGCGACGACCTGAACAAAGCCCTGGCAGAAATCAAAGCCGACGGTACGTACAAGAAAATCAACGACAAGTACTTCCCGTTCAGCATCGAATGATCCGCCCTGACCGGCGCGCCCTTGCGGCGCGCCAGTCCCTAAAATGACCTGCCCATGAATATCGACCTGCACGGATTCGGTCCGGCCATGATGGCCGGCACCCTGATGACCGTAAAACTGGCGCTTTGCGCCTTGCTGCTGGGGCTGGTCCTGGGCCTGCTCGGCGCCCTGGCCAAGACCTCTCCGCTCAAGCCGCTGCAATGGCTTGGCGGCTTCTACTCGACCCTGGTTCGCGGCGTTCCCGAACTGCTGTGGGTGCTGCTTATCTATTTCGGTACCGTCGGGCTCATGAGCAGCCTCGGCGAAGCCCTGAACATGCCCGGCCTTGAGCTCAGCGCCTTTGCCGCGGGCGTGATCGCCCTGGGCCTGTGCTTTGGTGCCTACGCCACCGAAGTGTTCCGTGGCGCCATCCTGGCGATCCCCAAAGGCCACCGTGAAGCTGGCCTGGCGCTGGGCCTGTCCAAGGGCCGCATCCTCTCGCGGATCATCCTGCCGCAGATGTGGCGCATCGCCCTGCCCGGCCTTGGCAACCTGTTCATGATCCTGATGAAGGACACCGCCCTTGTGTCGGTAATCGGCCTGGAAGAAATCATGCGCCACGCACAAATCGGCGTGACCGTGACCAAAGAGCCGTTCACTTTCTACATGGTTGCAGCCTGCATCTACCTGGGCCTGACCGTCATTGCCATGACCGGTATGCATTTCATGGAAAAACGCGCCGCTCGCGGCTTTGCGAGGGCTGAATAATGAATTGGGAAGTCATCTTCAAATGGCTGCCACGCCTGGCCGAGGGTGCGGTCCTTACTCTGGAACTGGTGGCCATTGCCGTGGTTGCCGGGTTGATCCTGGCCATCCCGCTGGGCATCGCCCGTTCCTCGCGCCACTGGTACGTGCGCGCCGTGCCGTTCAGCTACATCTTCTTCTTCCGCGGCACGCCACTGCTGGTGCAACTGTTCCTGGTCTATTACGGCCTGGCGCAATTCGATGCAGTTCGTTCCAGCTCGCTGTGGCCGTACCTGCGCGACCCGTTCTGGTGCACGGTGCTGACCATGACCCTGCACACCGCCGCGTACATCGCCGAGATCCTGCGCGGCGCACTGCAGTCGATCCCCAAAGGTGAGATCGAAGCGGCGCGGGCGCTGGGCATGTCGCGGGGCAAGGCGCTGTTCTACATCATGCTGCCACGCGCCGCACGCATCGGCCTGCCGGCGTACAGCAACGAAGTGATCCTGATGCTCAAGGCCAGTGCCCTGGCCAGTACCGTGACCCTGCTGGAGCTGACCGGCATGGCCCGTACCATCATCGCCCGCACCTACCTGCCGGTGGAAATCTTCTTCGCTGCAGGCGTGTTCTACCTGGTGATCTCGTTCATGCTGGTGCAAGGTTTCAAGCTGCTGGAGCGCTGGTTGCGCGTGGATGCCTGCCAAGGCCGCTGACATCTCCTGGCCATCTTCGCGGGCACGCCCGCTCCTACAACAGGCCTATGCTGAACCTTTGTAGGAGCGGGTTTACCCGCGAATAGGCCCTCAAACCCAACACACATCCCCATGCCCAGCCCCCTCCACAGCCACCACCTAAGCACCCGCTTCCAGGCCCTCGACCAGTTCCTGATCGAGCACCAACGGCTGTGGAAACCCCGCCCCTTCACCACCCTGCAACTGGCCTGGGAAACCACCCACCCAGCGCTTGCCGCCCACCTGCGCCAATGTTCACTGGCAGACGCCGAAGCCGACAGTGCAGCTGACCGCTTGCCTGCCCCATTCCCGCAACTGGCCGAACAAGCCCGACAGCTCGCCACACTCGGCAGCCTTCCGCAAACCGACCTGCCACCTGCCGCCCACCGCCTGGACGTCGCCGTCCCCGGCCGCAAATGGCAGCAGATCGAAGCCTTCGCCAGCCACCTGGCATTCCGCGCCCGGCCCCACCACTGGCTGGACTGGTGTTCTGGCAAAGGCCACCTCGGCCGCCGCCTGCTGCAACCCGGCCAGCAGTTGACCTGCCTGGAGTACGACGCAGAACTGGTCACCGCAGGCCAGGCCCTGAGCACGCACCATCACCTGCCGGCACAGCACGTACACCAGGACGTGATGGCCACAGACAGCGCTCGCCACCTGGCTGACGATAAAAGCGTGGTTGCCCTGCATGCCTGTGGCGATTTGCATGTACGCCTGATGCAACTGGCCAGCCAGCAAGGTTGCCGGCAACTGGCCGTAGCCCCCTGCTGCTACAACCGCATCGCGGCGCAGCAATACCAGGCGTTATCCACAGCCGCGCAGGCGTCGAGCCTGCAGCTGTCGCTGGACGACCTGGGCCTGCCCTTGAGCGAAACCGTCACTGCCGGCGCCCGCGTGCGGCGCCAGCGCGACACCTCGATGGCCCGGCGCCTGGGCTTCGACCTGCTGCAACGCCAGCAGCGCCAGACCGATGAATACCTGCCGACGCCTTCCCTGCCGGTGGCCTGGCTGGAGAAGCCCTTCGAGCAATACTGCCGTGACTTGGCTGAACTGAAGCAATTGCCAGTGAGCGGCAACCCGGACTGGGCAATACTGGAAGCTGCGGGCTGGCAACGCCTGGCCGAGGTTCGGAACCTGGAGCGCGTACGCAACCTGTTCCGTCGGCCACTGGAGCTGTGGCTGGTACTCGATCGCGCCCTGTTCCTCGAAGAACAAGGCTATGACGTGCGCCTGGGCCTGTTCTGCGATTACCCACTGACCCCGCGCAACCTGCTCATTCTCGCGGAACGCGACGGTTAGCCGCAGCACAACCTGTGGATAAGTCTGTGAACAAGCTTGTGATTACCTGTTGGATCCAAGCGCTATTTCAAGCGCTTGGCTTATTCCTCCTTGCAGCTGCAACCCAGTAAAAACAGGCGTTTGCGCAAAGACCAGCGGCGTAGCGATCCGGCATGCCTTTCGCTCAGGCCCCTGATGCCACTTGTGCATAAAGATTTCTTGTGGTTAGCGCAAGCGCTGTTTGCACGGTCGCTTGTGGGAGCGGCCCTTGCGTCGCTAAAGGGATGCAAAGCAGCCCCGGCGGTCTGACTTTTTCAATTCGCCTTACCCTTGGCGATCTCGATATCGTTCATCAGCGCCTTGGCCATGTCGCACAGGTAATCGGCTGCACCCAGGAATTTATGGTCGTCCTCCATATCCCCCTCGCGCACCAGGTGCTTGATGTAGCCCATCAGGATCGAGACATGCTCATAGGCAGCATCGATGGGGACGCCGGGCTCTACGCGCAGCAGATTGAGGGACGGGTTACCGGCTGCGAGGAAGGTTTCCACGCCTGCGGTTGTGATTGGTTTGGGGGTGTTGGGATCAGAATCGATCGTTTTCACTTTTCAAACTCCCTAGTTCAAAAGGAGTTGCCGTGTTCATTCTTTCTCACGGAACAAAGGCGGCAACCGTGCACGAGGTGAGAAACCGAGTGAACGTAGGAAGCTCGGCCAG
>NZ_JBICJS010000038.1:0-4124 GCF_043103305.1 Pseudomonas sp. YQ_5
CCTGATAGCGTAGCAGCTTTGAAAACTCCAATTTTTCCACCCTCTCGAACACTCGATAGTGCATACCTCGCACCATTGCTTTTACGTCTTGCATGCTATTACAGCTTAATACGGCTGAAAAAAACGCTGGACTTCTGCATGTCGTTCGAGCGCTAGGCCAAGCACTGCCAACGCTTGATCCAGCAACCTCTCATCACGCTCAGATCCCTCAATGAGATCTACCTGCCCCGTGGCTTGGTCGCGGTACTTAGCTCCATGCACCAGGTTGTTGCGAGCACGGCGAATTGCGAGAAAAAGCTCCACAGAGTTGGTCACCGCAGCGGTGTCCCGCCACCCTAGCCCACCTCCATCGGGAAGCAGCACTTGTAGCTTGGGCGGCCTGTGCACCAGCTCTGGAGCTAAACCCTGAGCAAGTACCTCTTCAAAAAAGCCTGTTCCGAGATCACTTGCGAAAGCATCCCAATTGGCGTGTACCTTCACGTTACCACCTGGCGCTGCATAGTCCGCAGACCGCTTGAGAGCACACTCGAATCTAGAGAACACGATGAAAAATTCGATCGCAAGCTTGGGCAATTCCCCACCAAGCGCCAGGTCGACAAGGTGCTGATGTTTTCCCATGATTTCCCCTTCGAAGCTTCCATTTATTCGAGGCTTTTCATCACTCGAAACGACTACTTAGCCCTCACCCAAGAAACCACACCTATCTCGGCCGGTACGCTCAGTGCAGCGTCCCTGCTTGACGTCCGGTCGCGCGGAATAGGTAATCGGACACAGCCTGAAAGAGCGCTTCCGCTTCGTTCTTCAGATGCACTACCTCTTCCTCAGGGGCTAAAGCATCCACAGCCTCGTGATAACGTTTGAGCGCGTCAATCGCCTCTCGCATCAACGGATCGTCGCCTTCTAGAAATCGAATGAGATGCTCGTCCAATTGTTTGCTCCAGATTCGCCATCACTCGAAGGCACTCAGTGAACTCGACTGCCAGGCTGCTTAGCTGGCCTTTTGGGTTTGCTGGCAGCGTCCGGAACAGGAGCGTTCACCCGATTCCAGTACGGCTGAGCCGCGTTGATATGACGGCTAGCCCTCTCGATCACCGGCTTAGACCCATCATCCAGGTACCAGTAGCAATAGGTAATCGCTCGGGTAATCGCTACATATGCTGTACGCAAGGCTTCCTCGCCTTGCGAAGTGTCGTATCCGCAAGGATCACCCGGGCGATTGAGGCCAGCCTGAGCGTAAAGGTCATTCTTGGACGGAGAGGACGTTTTGAGATCGCAATCACCCAGCAGGAAAACAGCTTTGGCTTGCAATCCCTTTGCAGAATGGTAGGTCAGGAACTTGATCTGGTCTGAGCGCCTTTCCAGCCTAGCTCGTTCACGAAGATCCTCCAGCGCGTCGCGCGCCTCTTCCTTCACGGAGTTTGAGCGTGTCAGGACGAGGATCGAATCACCTGCATCGTAGTGTCGCTCAACATCGGCTGCGATCTGATTCCAATCCATCTCGCGCACTTCGACTGGTACCTGATGCTCTGCCACAGCCTGGTTTTTCGCAACCCCCCGCTTGCCAGGTACACCACCCGGCGTACGCTTTACGATTTCTTCCGCGGCATCAATCACCATTTGGTGAGACCGGTGGTTCTCCTGCATAAGCACCCGGTTGGGCTCTGGTGATTCGAAGACCTTGTCAAAGTCGATAAGGTAGTGCGGAGAACTGCCACGCCAACCATATATGCTCTGCCAGTCATCGCCGACGGCCATGAGCGAGGCGTACGCCGGTGAACCGTTGGTGGGAACCCTCAAATTCCGTCGCTCGATTTCGGCAAACGTCGCACGTATCCAGGAGATGGTATTAGCGCCGACATCCTGAAACTCGTCGACCAGCAATGTGGTCATCGGTCGCAGCACATCTGGTGTGAGTGCCCGAAGGTTATGGGGCTTACGCTCGCTGAAGATGGAGAACATCGTGTTGAAGGTCATCACCGGCGGAGTCATGTTGAACAGCATCCGTGTGAAGTCGTTCCAGTAGATCGCGAGGGCATGGAAGAAGTCACGATCCGCATCGTCTTTGCGTAGGCGCATGGCCCTGATGGCCTCAAAAACATCCAGGCCGAGATTCTCCATGTACGATGCGGCGCTGTAGAACGCCTCCGTGATGTACTGAGGAGCAATGTCACCTTCGAGCTTATAGGTAAATTTTGGGCAGGTATTCACCAAGCTGCGGATTGCCTCTATCGGACTGGCCGATTCGACATAGCTTTTTAGGTAGATGACTGGCCGAGAGCAATGAGCCTGAAAGAGGATTCGCTTGTTTTTGACGTCCGCGGTGAGGTAGGGAAAGCGCCCCTCCTTTGCCTTCAAATCACTTGGTTCCGACTTATCCACCCCCAAAATGACAAAGGCATCCAGCTCAGGAATGTAGCCGTTGACTTGGAAGTCCTGGCCAAGAAGCTGAATCACCTTGCGCGAAGGCTCAATACCTTCGATCGGCCATTTGCCCGCAGCGCGCCACAGCTGCTCTAGGGTGTCGCATATGTCTTCGTCAGCCTTGGCCAAGTCGCGCGCCTGCCTTTGCGCCTTCAGCGCGTCAGGGCTATCTGCGTTGACCTTCTCCATCGCCAGTGCGTGACGATACAGCTTACCGATGAGCGTTTTGAACTCGGGATTCTTGTCGTAAAGACGCATGTAGCATTCGTTCATCAGCTCCAGCTGGGGCTCGCCCATCTTCACTTGAAACATGGAGCCTTTCTCTTTCGTCGTGCCGTCCTTTTCCAGGAATTCGAAAGGCTGCACTTGACTCATGCCTGGCAGGCATCGAGCAAAGGACAAAATCCGTGAGTGGAAGGTACGTACGATCTTCAGCGAGTCATCATGCGAGATGTCATAGCCCCAAAGCTTGAAAACCTCTCGGACTTTCTTAGCAAAATCCTTCTTAGACTCAACGGTAAAGGTGACTACGGTGAGGTTCGAAAAATCGATTCCTAAGTAGTGCCTCAACACCAGAAGCCGTAACACCATCGTCGTCGACTTGCCACTCCCCGCGCCGGCAACCACAGATGTGGTGGGCGTTTTGGACAAGATCATCTTCCACTGATCGGCTGAAGGCGGCTGCTTAGGCAATCGATCAGCAACGTCAGCTCTAATTTGTGCCTCCAACTCCTCCGTGATTGGGAAGCGCCAATCTTTAAAGAGCTGGTCTTCCCGGATACCTGGAGCACCAGTCGTGGGTTCGGGGCCAGCCTGAACCTCAATGACCAGCTTGCCTTCGTCAAATCCCTTTTGGTGGCCAGCTTTAAACCCTGCTATCTGCCCTTCCTCAAAGCCAAGGGCTCGACCCTCCTCATGTCCAGCAGCGCGCCCTGCACCAAGACCGCGTGCATGCCCTATCTTGTTTCCTAAAGCGACACCCGCTGCCTGACCTACTTTCAATCCTGACTGATATCCGTCCTCTCGCCCCACGACACGACCTGCTCTCCAAGCAGATACCTGCTGCACGCCTGCGGCATCAAGTAGCCGGTTGACCAGGCGATGCACCAGACTTTTAGAAAACAATGGCTCAACGGTCTCATCCGCTGATGCGTCAGGCTTTGGGGCATCCACTACAACAAATCTCCATTCTGTGCGACAAAGCCCATCCACCAGATGAAGGGTGGTTGTAGGCTCAAATGCGGTGCCTCATTCAAGGCTCAGGCCACGAGAAGCCTACCACCAGAGTGGACGTTTCTCTCACTGCTTCTCGTAAAATGCCCTATCCCGCGACGCACGCAGTGTGTATCGCCCCCCTTTACCCGTTGTTACGAATACCTATGTCACCGGTAGCAGACTGAGAACACTCAAACGAATGGCGTGAAAGCCAACAAGGATGCACTATGAAAGAGCCTGAGAAAGCACAAAAAATCTTGGACGCCCTAGATGCACTAAAAAATAGGATGACCGAGGCTAGCGCACTGAGGAGCGCAATCAGTTCCCGCTTTGACAGTGAACTCAAGAAGCTGAAGGAAGAGAAGGAACGTGAGAAAGAATTGGGAATGGAGGATATCCCTCGCTCTGTCCATCACATGATCTATCATGATTTAAGAACAGGCCACGCCAAGACCTATGGTGCAAAGCGCTTATTTTTAGACGATCAG
>NZ_JBICJS010000039.1:0-4636 GCF_043103305.1 Pseudomonas sp. YQ_5
CCTGCTGGCCAATATCCCTGGCCGTTCACCGTTGCCGTGGCCTCCGTATTCGCGGGTAAACCCGCTCCTACACCTGATCGGTGGTGGACACACACACATTGGTGATTGGGCGCAGGCCGTTGTAGGAGCGGGTTTACCCGCGAAAGGGCCAGCCCAGGCCAACAAAAAAGCCCGCATCAAACGATGCGGGCTTTCTCATCCCTCATTCCAGGCTTCAGGCCGCCTTGGCTTCCTGCTGGCTCAGCGAGCGGTTCAGCGCGCTGAACAGGGCCTTGAAGCTGGCCGTGGTGATGTTCTCATCGATACCCACGCCATGCACCGGACGGCCACCGGCTACACGCAGTTCAATATAGGCCGCGGCCTTGGCATTGGTGCCAGCGCCAATGGCGTGCTCGTTGTAGTCCATGATCTCTACGGCAACCGGCAGGCCAGCCACCAGTGCTTCCAGGGCGCCGTTGCCCTTGCCGCGCCAGTGCAGGGTGGTTTCGCCTTCACCGGCAACTTCCACTTCCACGGCGCTGTGGCCGTTTTCTTCCTGCAGGCGATGGCTGACCAGTGCGTATGGCGCGTTGGCCTGGAGGTATTCCTTGTGCAGCAGGCTGTAGATCTGCTGGGCGGTCATTTCCAGGCCCAGGCGGTCGGTCTCACCCTGCACCACCTGGCTGAATTCGATCTGCATGCGACGCGGCAGGCTGATGCCGTATTCCTGCTCAAGCAGGTAGGTGATACCGCCTTTGCCCGACTGGCTGTTGACGCGGATTACCGCTTCGTAGCTGCGGCCGATGTCGGCCGGGTCGATCGGCAGGTAAGGCACCTCCCACAGTTCCCCATCCTGCTGCTTGGCGAAGCCCTTGCGGATGGCGTCCTGGTGCGAGCCGGAGAACGCGGTATGGACCAGGTCGCCCACATACGGGTGGCGTGGGTGTACCGGCAACTGGTTGCACTCTTCGACCACCTTGCGCACGCCGTCGATGTCGGAGAAGTCCAGCAACGGGTCGATGCCCTGGGTGTAGAGGTTCAGAGCCAAAGTCACCAGATCGACGTTACCGGTACGCTCGCCGTTGCCGAACAGGCAGCCTTCGGCACGGTCGGCGCCGGCCATGAGGCCCAGTTCGGTGGCAGCGATGCCGGTGCCACGGTCGTTGTGGCAGTGCAGGCTGATGATCACGCTGTCGCGGCGGCTGATGTTGCGGCAGAACCACTCGATCTGGTCGGCGTAGATATTTGGCGTGGACACTTCCACGGTGGCCGGCAGGTTGAGGATGATCTTGTGTTCAGGGGTAGGGTTCCACACCTCGATGACCGCGTCACAGACTTCCTTGGCGAACTCCATTTCAGTGGCGCTGAAGGTTTCTGGCGAGTACTGGAAGGTCCACTGGGTTTCCGGCTGCTGGGCGGCGTACTTGACGAACAGCTTGGCCGCGTTCACCGCGATGTCCTTCACGCCTTGCTTGTCCTGATTGAAGACGATGCGGCGGAACGACGGGCTGGTGGCGTTGTACAGGTGGACGATGGCCTTCTTCGCACCACGCAGCGACTCGAAGGTGCGGGCAATCAGGTCCTCACGTGCCTGGGTGAGCACCTGGATGGTGGTGTCATCCGGGATGTGGCCGTCCTCGATCAGGGTGCGCACGAAGTCGAAATCGGTTTGCGAGGCAGACGGGAACGAGGCTTCGATCTCCTTCACGCCAACCTGCACCAAGGTCTTCCAGAAGCGCAGTTTCTTCTCCGAGTCCATCGGCTCGATCAGCGACTGGTTGCCATCACGCAGGTCGGAGCTGCACCAGATAGGTGCCTGGGTGATGGTTTTCGACGGCCAGGTACGGTCAGGCAGGTCGATGGTCGGGAAAGCGCGGTACTTCTTCGAAGGGTCTTTGAGCATGGTCATGGAAGCAATCCTTTTGTGTGCGGCCGAGATCGGGCCTGCCGAAGCGATAACGATATGAGGAGGCGAGGCGACGCGATTCAGCCTGGTAGTCGGGCGCTGACCAGGCAGAGGCTGCGATGTTGTCGGAGCAGGATGAGGGTGCTGAAGGTTTTCATGCCTTCAAACTTAACCAGTGGGGTGGGGGATGGCAAGCGTTCGGGAAAAATTGAGATAAATGCTTAAAAAAAGCCATTAAGCGAGATTTTATGGCTTTATTTGGCTGAGTGCTTCGTTGCTTTTGCGCGGTATTTTTCGATGGCGCAACACAATCGAATTAATGCCAGCAGTGCTGGCCCATTCGCGGGTAAACCCGCTCCTACAAGGGGCCGCGTACCTGTAGGAGCGGGTTTACCCGCGAATGGGTCGGCCCAAGCAGCGCAACGTTCAGGGCTGGAACGCGCCAATGAAAATCGCCGGGTCCACCCGCGCATCGTTCAGGCTGACGTTCCAGTGCATATGCGGCCCGGTCGCCCGCCCGGTCGAGCCCACGCGCCCGACCACCTCGCCACGACGCAGTTGCTGCCCGACCTGCACATCGATCTTCGACATGTGGCAGAACATGCTGATGAAGCCCTGCCCATGGTCGACGAACACCGTGCGGCCGTTGAAGAAATAATCCCCCAGCAGAATCACTTTGCCATTGGCGGGTGTCTTGATCGGCGTGCCCGCCGGTACCGCAAAGTCCAGCCCGGCATGCGGGTTGCGTTCTTCGCCATTGAAGAAGCGGCGCACGCCGAACTTGCTCGACAGCGGGCCGTTGACCGGCTTGTCGAGAATCAGGTTGCTTGGCAGGTTCGGGCTGAAACTGCGGTAGGCCTCGATCTGCTCGGCCAGCTCGCGGTCGATGCGCTTGAGGTCGGCCGGGTTAGGGTTGACCTGGCGGGTGTTCTTCAGGGTGATGCGCTGCTCAGGGTACTTCTTGCTACCTACGCTGAAAGGCAGGGTGCGCCCGCCCTGGTTCAGCACTGCGGTACCGGGCTTTTGGGTGAGCGGGATGCCGACGATGGCCAGCCAGTTGTCCTGCTCCTTCACCACCAGCACCGGCTTGCCTTCGAAACGGGCGCTGGGTGCGCTGGCGGCGGGGCCCAGGTCGACGACCGCCACGCCGCCGGGTACCGGTTTGTTCAGCGTGCGGGTGATATAGCTGGCCTGGGCGCCGCCGGCCAGCAGCAGCAGGGAAAGGGCAAGCAGGGGCGCGAGCATGCGGGGCATGTGTCAGTCCAGTAGTGAGAGGGTGACCGGGGTCAGGTGGTTGTCTTCGACGCGCACCAGCAGCTCGCCTTCGTTCAGGCGGGCAGTCAGGCGTTGGCCGTTGCGGGTCTGTTCGGCGCTGCGAATGGCCTGGCCTTGTTCATCCAGCAAAATGCTGTATCCGCGGGCCAGGGTGGCCAGCGGACTGACCACTTGCAGTGTCTGCAGCTGGGCCTGGAACCGCTGGCGACGGTCCTTGAGCACCTCACGCATGGCCCGTGGCAGGCGCTCGGCCAGGCTGTCCAGGCGCTGGTTCAGCAGTTTCAGGTTACGCCCCGGATGCTGCGCGGCCAGGCGGGCGTCCAGGCGTGCCAGGCGTTCGCGGCGCTGGTTGAGGTTGAGCATGAACGCGCGACGCAGGCGCATGTCCAGGTCGTCCAGGCGTTGAGCCTGCTGGCGCAAACGCTCGCCTGGGTGGCGCAGGCGCCGGGTGAGTGATTCCAGGCGCAGGCGGTCGTGGGTCAGGCGGTTCTGCATGCGCAGCAGCAGGCGCCGTTGCAGGCCATCCAGGCGTTGCCGAAGGCCGCTGTTGTCAGGGGCCAGCAGCTCGGCGGCAGCAGAAGGTGTGGGCGCGCGCACGTCAGCCACGAAATCGCTGATCGACACGTCGGTTTCATGGCCCACGGCGCTGACAATTGGCGTGACGCAGGCGGCCACGGCACGCGCCACGGCTTCCTCGTTGAAACACCACAGGTCTTCCAGCGAACCACCACCACGCGCCAGGATCAGCGCATCGAAGCCGAGGCTGTCGGCCAGGCGGATGGCGCGTACGATCTGCGCGATGGCTTCGCGTCCCTGTACCGCCGTAGGGATCAGGTTCAGCTCCACCTGCGGGGCACGGCGGCCGAACACACTGATGATGTCGCGGATCACCGCGCCAGTGGGCGAGGTGATGATGCCGATGCGCTGCGGGTGAGCCGGCAGCGGCTTCTTTCGTTCGGTGCTGAACAGCCCCTCGGCACCGAGCTTTTCCTTCAGGGCCTCGAAAGCCAGGCGCAACGCGCCATCACCGGCGGGCTCGACGGTGTCGAGAATCAGTTGGTAGTCGCCACGTCCCTCGAACAGCGAAACCTTGCCGCGCACCCGCACCGCCAGGCCGTCTCGCAGTGCCTGGCGTACCCGCGTGGCGTTCTGCCGGAACAACGCGCAACGCACCTGGGCGCCGCTGTCCTTGAGGGTGAAGTACATGTGGCCGGACGCCGGGCGGGCGAGGTTGGAGATTTCGCCTTCCACCCACACGCTGCGGAAAACGTCTTCCAGCAGCACGCGGGCGCGGCCGTTGAGTTGGCTGACGGTAAGGACCTCGCGGTCCAGGCCGAGTCGTTCAAAGGGGTCTCTGATCATGGTGGGCATGATACTGGGCTGGGTGAGTGCATGTCTTGGGGTTTGTGGTGCCTTTGAGATCGAGCGCCGCCCGCGCGGCGCATCGCGAGCTGCGCTCGCTCCTACGTTTGTTTC
>NZ_JBICJS010000003.1:0-32576 GCF_043103305.1 Pseudomonas sp. YQ_5
AAAAATTCCGGGCCTGCTCGAATTGCTGTGGGGCATGCCGTGAAGCAGGCAACTCGGTGGAGGGCACCGGCTTCGCCGGTGTTCGCGGGTAAACCCGCTCCTACAGGGTTCGCGGGTAAACCTGCTCCTACAAATCATGAAATGTGCGTCATTTATACCTGAGGCATGACGGTGTAATGCTACGCTCGCGGAAATACTCAGCACGGATACTTACCATGGAAATGAACTGGCATCAGGCCCTGCAAGAGAGCCTAAGCTGGCTGGCAATTGCCTCGTTCATCACCCTTGTCAGCTTCACTGCAGCCGCGACTCTCGCGGTGCGTTGCACACGCTGGGGCAGCCAGTTCTGGCAGCTTGCCGGGCCCTATTTCAGTTTCAGGCGCAGTTGGCGGCCGTTGCTGGTGTTCGCACTGCTGTTGGTTCTGACGCTGTTTTCGGTTCGCCTTAACGTGCTGTTCTCGTTTTGGTACAACGGCTTCTACAGCGCTTTGCAAGGCCTTGACCAAGCGGCGTTCTGGTACTTGCTCGGTGTTTTCGCGGTGCTGGCCACCATCCATGTGCTGCGCTCGTTGTTCACCTTCTATGTCAGTCAGGCATTCAGCATCAAGTGGCGGGTCTGGCTGACCGAGCGCCTGACCCACGACTGGATGCAGGGCGATGCCTATTACCGTGGCCAGTTCCTTGCCGAGCCGGTGGACAACCCCGACCAGCGTATCGAACTGGACGTCAACGCTTTCGTCACCAACTCGGTCACCCTTGCCTTGGGCGCAGTCAGTGCGCTGGTTTCGCTTGTGGCGTTCACCGGCATCCTCTGGGGGCTGTCAGCACCGTTGACGGTGGCCGGGGTGGAGATCCCTCGGGCGATGGTGTTTGCCGTGTACCTGTATGTCATCGCCGCCACCTGGGTGGCCTTCCGACTAGGGCGCCCGCTGATCCGGCTTAACTTCCTCAACGAGAAACTCACCGCCAACTTCCGTTACACGTTGATGCGTCTGCGTGAGAACGCCGAGAACATTGCCTTCTACCAAGGTTCGCAAGTCGAGCGGGGCACGTTGCTGGGCCGCTTTGCTTCCTTGATCGTGAATGTCTGGGCATTGGTGTACCGGAACCTGAAGCTCAGTGGCTTCAACTTGGGTGTCAGTCAGGTTGCTGTCGTGTTTCCGTTCATTCTTCAGGCGCCGCGCTTCTTCAGTGGGGCGATCAAGCTGGGCGATGTCATGCAAACTTCCCAGGCCTTTGGGCAGGTGCAGGATTCTCTGTCGTTCTTCCGTGAGTCGTACGATGCGTTCGCGCAGTACCGCGCAACCCTTGACCGTCTCACTGGCTTTCTGGATGCCAACCAGCAGGCAAGTGCGTTGCCGCGCGTCACGACCGAAGACCAGGCGCATGCGCTGCAGATCGCGGGCTTGCAGGTGCTGCGCCCGGACGGACATGCCCTTATCGCCAACCTGGACCTGAGCCTGCACGCCGGTCAGGCGTTGTTGATCAAAGGGCCGTCAGGCAGTGGTAAAACTACGCTGCTGCGTGCACTGGCGGGCCTTTGGCCGTATGCCGAAGGCGAGGTCAGGCGGCCAACGGGCCATCAGGCACTGTTCCTGTCGCAACGCCCGTACCTGCCGCTGGGTGACTTGCGTACCGTCATTGCCTACCCGGCAGCCAGCCATCCCAAGGATGAACTGCTGATGCAGCAGGCATTGCGCCAGGTAAACCTGGCCCACCTCACCGAGCGTCTCGACGTCAGCTGCGACTGGTCACACATCCTCTCGGTGGGCGAGCAGCAGCGCCTGGCGTTTGCCCGGGTGCTGTTCAACAGGCCGCAGGTGGTGTTCCTCGACGAGTCCACCTCGGCGATGGATGAAGGGCTCGAGCATGCCCTGTATGCGTTGTTGCGTTCGGAGATGCCGAGTGCACTGCTGGTCAGTGTCGGCCACCGTAGCACGCTGGCGGCGTTCCATACCCACCGGCTTGAGGTGGATGGGCATGGCGGTTGGTCGTTGCTGGAGCAGGAAGCTGCGCTGGCCTAGTCACCATGGGCCAGTTGGCCGCTTCGATCGCCCATGAGGTCAACCAGCCGATCACTGCTACGGTCACCAATGCCAATGCAGCCGTCCGCTGGTTGAGCGCAAAGCCACCGGCGCTGGATGAAGTAGGCCTGGGACTGATCATCAAGGATGCGGACCGCGCGGCACAGGTGCATACCACCCTCGCCGAGGGCTTGCCGCAGGTGCTGGTCGACCGTGCTGAGTTGCAGCAGGTGCTGCTGAACCTGATCCTCAACGCGCTGGAAGCGATGATCGAGGTTGAAGGCGTTCGTAAGCTGCAAATAAGCACGGCCCTCGACCAGGAGGATGTGCGGGTAACAGTGGCGGACAGCGGGCCCGGATTCGTAGTGGAAAACGTAGAACAGGTTTTCGAGCCTTTTTACACCACCAAGGCGACCGGCCTAGGCATGGGGCTGTCGATCTGCCGCTCGATCATCGACAGCCACGGCGGCCGCTTCTGGGCCAGCCCCAAGCAAAGTCCTGGCGCCCAAGTGCAGTTCACCTTGCCGGCGCTTCTGGTTGATTCAGGTCAATAGTCATCAAGCTGTCGGTTGCATGTTTCTTTTAGTTCGTATCAGCTAGATGGCAAAGAGAACCTAAGCGTGACGAGCGACTTATCAGCATGCTGATACAGCGACGACCGCTCATGTCCACCTAAGCCCGTTACAGTCGAGCTGTGCGCACAGGGGAGTCTCATTGAAAACGCCGGTGGTCGACGCAGTCGTTGAGCAAACACCAATCCCTGCGCATTCTGTGGCCTGGCACACCCTGCCAGCCGAGCAGGTGACAAACCTGCTCGAGGTCAATGCGCATGTCGGACTGGAGGTTGCCGAGGTTCAAGCCCGTCTTGACCGCGCTGGTTTCAATCGCCTGCCACAGGCAGCACGGCGCCCGGCCTGGTTTCGATTCTTGCTGCAGTTTCACAATATCCTGATTTACGTGCTTTTAGGATCCGCTGCGATTACCGCGATGCTGCAACATCTGTGGGATACGGTCGTGATCCTGGCGGTGGTAATTGCAAACGCAATCATTGGCTACATTCAGGAAGGCAAAGCAGAAAAGGCGATGGATGCTATCCGGCAGATGCTGGCACCGCGCGCCGCAGTGATTCGCGCAGGCGAACGCTTGAGTATTGCGGGTGAGGAACTGGTACCGGGTGATATCGTATTGCTGGAGGCGGGAGACAAAGTCCCTGCTGATTTACGCTTGCTGCACGCGAACAGGCTTCACATTCAGGAAGCCATTCTTACCGGTGAATCCGTACCCGTAGAAAAACATACCCAATCAGTGCCCCGTGACGCAGCTTTGGGTGATCGAACTTGCATGGCGTTCAGCGGTACGCTCGTGACTTGCGGACAAGCAACAGGCGTTGTAGTGGCGACCGCAGCAGCAGCCGAGATCGGACGCATCAGCACTCTGCTTGCAGGTGTAGAAACGCTGACCACTCCGCTGGTGCAGCAAATGAACGTGTTTGCCCGCTGGCTGACGATCCTGATTTTGTTAGTGGGCGGCTTATTGCTCGTGTTCGGCCATTATGTCGGGCACTACGCCTTCAACGAGATCTTCATGGTCGTGGTGGGGATGTCGGTAGCGGCGATACCTGAAGGTCTGCCTGCCGTCCTTACCATTACGCTG
Organism: Pseudomonas sp. YQ_5; assembly: GCF_043103305.1. Classification (NCBI taxonomy): domain Bacteria; kingdom Pseudomonadati; phylum Pseudomonadota; class Gammaproteobacteria; order Pseudomonadales; family Pseudomonadaceae; genus Pseudomonas; species Pseudomonas sp. YQ_5. The sequence goes on from NZ_JBICJS010000003.1 coordinate 3,678, forward strand.
GCCGTCGGCGTTCGGGCAATGGCTCGACGTAACGCCATCGTGCGCCGTCTGCCTACCATCGAAACACTAGGCTCGGTATCCGTCATCTGCACTGACAAGACCGGCACACTGACCCGCAACGAAATGATGGTGGCAACGGTCGTCACAAACGATCTGGTCTTCACGGTCGATGGCACGGGTTATCAGCCCGCGGGAAGCATCAGTCTTGCCGATCAGTTAATTGACCTATCGTCTCACCCCACGCTGTCGGAACTGGGACGAGCAGCAGGTCTTTGCAACGATGCCGTACTGCGCCTGCATGACGATGTATGGACGGTGGAAGGTGATCCGATGGAGGGGGCCTTGCTGGCATTCTCCGGGAAAACCGGAATTGATCGAAATGAGGATCGTCGGGCTTGGCCCCGCACTGATGCCATACCGTTTGACGCTAAACACCGCTTCATGGCGACACTGCATCACAATCATGATGGACATGCCTCCATCTACGTGAAAGGCGCGCCAGAGCAGCTACTGGCCATGTGCACGCATCAGCTTGCAAGCACTCGCGAGACTGAACCGCTCAATGTGGACTACTGGCACGCAAAGGCGAACGCCATTGCTGCCAAGGGGCAGCGTGTATTGGCGTTTGCAGTAAGGCCGGTTCGGCCCGAGCACACCGTGTTGGCGTTCGGGGACGTGCAAGGAAAGTTGACGTTGCTGGGCATGGTCGGTCTGATTGATCCACCTAGACCCGAGACGTTAAAGGCGGTTCAGCAATGCCAAAAAGCGGGCATTGCCGTAAAAATGATCACTGGCGATCATGACGGTACCGCCGCCGCTATCGGTCGCCAGATAGGCCTGCAAAATCCCGACAAGGTGCTGACTGGGGTGGATCTGGACGCCATGAACGATGCCGCCCTCAAGGAGGCGGTAAAGGGCATCAACATTTTTGCTCGCACCAGCCCCGAACATAAGCTCAGGTTGGTAATGCTGCTGCAATCGAACGGCATGACCGTGGCCATGACCGGCGATGGCGTTAACGACGCCCCGGCGCTAAAGCGTGCAGACGCCGGTATAGCCATGGGTGGAAAAGGCAGTGAGGCCGCCAAGGAGGCCGCAGACCTGGTGTTGGCCGATGACAACTTCGCCTCCATCGTCGCTGCAGTACGCGAAGGCCGAACAGTCTATGACAACATCAAGAAAGTGTTGAGCTGGACGCTGCCTACCAACGCAGGCGAGACCATGACCATCATTGTCGCGCTGCTCCTCGGCATTACGCTGCCGGTGACGCCGATACAGATTCTGTGGATCAACCTGATAACCGCAGTGACCCTCGGCATCGCGCTCGCGTTCGAGCCCACCGAAGAAAACACCATGCTCAGACCGCCCCGTTCACGTAAGGAACCACTCATAAGCGCAGCCTTGGTCTGGCATATGATGCTTGTTTCCATTCTTTTCCTCTGCGGTGTTTATGGCATTTTTTCGTATGCCCTCGACCGAGGCTACTCTGTTGAGCTGGCCCGAACCCTCGCGGTGAACACGTTAGTCGTGATGGAAATATTCCACCTGTTCTTCATCCGTAACCTCTACAGCACATCGCTTACCTGGAAGGGGATTCGCGGCACCAAGGTCGTGTGGATCACCGTCATGGTGATTACCTTCGCTCAGTTCGCCATCACGTATGCGCCACCGCTGCAAAAGGTATTTGCAACGCAGGCAATCCCCTTCCTTGATGGCTTGCTGATCATCGGGGTTGGCGTTGCGCTATTTGCGGTTATCGAGATAGAAAAACAGATTCGAATCCGCTTGTCCGAGTAGAACGGGTTGAATGCTGGCGGCACCCGGAACGACAAGCACCTTCATGACCTGAAAGAGGATTTGGAACATGCACAAAATACTGGTTGCGGTCGATGGTTCCGAGCATTCGGAACGCGCCGTGCGTTACCTTATTGGGCTTATCCAAGAGGGTGGGTTGCTGGGCGGTAATGTTGAGGTACATCTGTTGAATGTACAGCCACTTTTACCCACTCGAATCGCAAATGGCATGGGCGAGGATGAGCGTGATCGCTACTATGGGGATAGAAGTGCCGAGGATTCACGAAAGGCTGAGGTGCTTCTGAAGCAAGAAGGGATTGCATTCACACTCCATACCTTGCAAGGCGATGCAGCCAGTCAAATTGTGGCATGTGCGCATTTCCTTGGATGTGACAGCATCATCCTGGGTTCGCATGGCAATGGTTTTTTGGCAGGGATTTTTCTGGGGTCTGTCGCGGCAAAGGTGATTCAGCTCTCGGATTTACCCATCACCTTGGTCAAATAAGAGATTGTGAATGGTGAGCCCACCTGCGGTTTTTTATCTCGTGATTATCGCTGGGCTTTGACGCTCGATCGGGCTTTTCTCCAGGAACTGCGAAGACCTCGGTCGAAGGCTTGGCGCAAGGGGGTAAAGTGCGCCGCGATGGCAGAATCGTAAGTGTGCCACTGGCCTACAAGGTGCGCAGGATAGACTTCGGCGACGGCGAGAAAGGTGCCATGGCTATTCCTTGGGGTGATGTGTCCACCGCTTACCACACCACTGGAATTCCCAATATCGAAGTATTCATTTCGGGCTCACCAAGCATGATCACCAACGCCAAACGCGCTAACTATTCCGGCCGCTGCTGAGATTAGCCAGGGTGCAAAGGTTGATAAAGGCGCGTATCGCCAAAACGTTGAAAGGCCCTGGAGAGGAAAAGCGTGCCCATCAGCCTACTTTCGACTTGGGTGAGGTTGTCAACGCGCGCGGAGAAAAGAAGACCGCCAGAAAATGGCTACAGTTTGACGATTACTGGCTCACTGGCGGTGTGGAGTATCTGATGAAGTCTGAACCCGTGCCTGGCACCTACACACCTGCCAAACGGGTTGGCTCAATGTTGGTAAGCCAGCTGCCGGAGTCGAGTCCTCTCCAGATCAGCTAGCTCAGAATGCTACAGCCAAGAAGGACGAAGATCCGTCTCAGCTGCTGATGAACTCATCGAAGATTTGAGCGAGCCCTTGATGGTAAGTCGTGACTTTGAAATCGGGAAAACGCTGCTTGTACTTCGAAGAATCGAACAGGTTGTCGTGCTCGTACCGTGGCAGCAGCTCCCGCAGCTCACGAACTTGCTTGGATATCAGGCCTACAGCTGTCAGGGTCAATTTGCCTAGAATTTTATAAGTAGCGTCCTTGCCAGAGATCTGAGAAGCCAGCGTGACAAGTTGTTTGTAGGTCAGCCGCTCATCGTCACAGGGCAGGTGCCAGGTTTGCCCGAACGCATCTAGCGTGTTCCCCAGCGCTGCCAGTGCCCGGCTTGCATCCGGCGTCCAGATGAGTGTTCGCTGAGTATCGTCTCGCACAGGGACGCGTGGCGTCTTGCCGGCCTTCATGTTGTCGAGGACCAGGGTATTGGTAATGCTCTGCGTTTTGCCGGGTCCATAGAACTCTGGAGCTCGCCCTATGACGACAGGAATTTCGCCTCGCGCCATCTCCTGCAATACCATTGATGCCATTCGCGCACGAACCTGCCCTTTACGACCGACCGGTTCGAAGGGCGTGTCCTCCGTCAGCAGACGGTCATCCTGCGGGTACATATACGTGTTGTCGAAATAGACGAAGCTGGCATCGGATGCGCGAGCCGCATCAAGCGCGTTTCGCAGCATCACTGGGAATTGCGTTTCCCAAAGCTGTGTATCTGGCGGAAGTCCGGCCGTGAAATAAACGATGCTGCTACCCTTAACGGCCTTGGCCGCCTGGCTGGCGTCTAGCAGGTCCGCCGCAATCAGCGTGTCAGAGTCGCTGACTTTGCGCGGATTACGGCTGACCAGCCTGATATCTTCGGTAAATGTCCGGTTCAGTTCCCGTGCCAGCTCTATGGCTATCTGGCCAGTTGCGCCTAAAACGGTTTGCATTTGGTCTCCTGGAAACCTCGGTAGAAGGTTTCTCTCTACTAACTGCGATGATGATGGCCCGTTTACGTATGCCGGGCGCGACGCTGTGGCTGCCGCCCTTGGGCGCGGTACAGCAAAGTCCATGTAGCCCAGGTATTTACCTTAGGCTTAAAGTAAACTTTAAGGTCAAGTCCTTATCGTAAGACTAGGCGCGGGATGGCGGGTTGGGCCGATTTGATCAGGCCCACGATTGGAGATCCGTAATCGAAGTTGGCTCTCGGGTGCCCCGGGGGGTTAAAGTGAGCTTTAAGGTCAGAACTTCTGTGAAGGTGTGGTATGAGGATTGGAGCACTTGCGAAAATCACGGGTCTTGCCGCTTCGCGCATTCGTTTCTACGAGGCAAGTGGGCTGATTCAATCAGTTGAGCGCAAGGCCAATGGCTACCGAGACTATTCCGATGATGCCGTCTGGATACTGGAGATGATCACCAGCGCCCAGGCAGCAGGGTTTACCCTGGAAGAAATCCGGCACCTGTTGCCGATGAGTTCGCAAGGTTGGCGTCATGACGAGCTACTTTCCGGGTTGAAGCGCAAGGTCGAGGAGATCGAGGTGCTGCAGCAACGCTTGGCTCGCAACAAGGAGCAGTTGCTGATGGTGATCGACGGCATTGAAAGCAAGCCAGACGGCATGCCGTGCGTAGACAACACCCAACGGGTGCTGGGCCGTCTGCGCGAAGACATCGCTTTGAACAAGGTGGGCGCTTCACCTGCCAAGTGAAGCATGCCAGCGTCTGATGCGGAGCAGGGCGCCGGCCCAGGGGCCGGCGCTGATAGAGCGTTCAGTCACCGTTATTCAATGCTGCCAGTGGCTTTGGAGCATAGAGGGCGCTCTGGAATTCGGGCACGTATTCGTATTTCACCATCTTGCCCAAGTTCAAAGAACGGATGTACGTCGACAGGCTACCGTCGCCGAGCACCAGGTGAGCCGAGTCAGCGCTCATGCTCGATCCATGGCGGGTCTGCCGAGACGTCGCATAGCCATAACTCAACTGTCCAGCGTGATCGAGGTTGGTGAAGCTGTTAGTCACCAGGCCGGCTTCATTGGATACGTCCTCGAGCTTTTTTGCCCTGAAGACGACATCGATATTGCCAGTCTGCGCGTCGACGATGTCATAGGATACGGTCGCGGCGTCCTCTCGGCGGTTGATCTCTGTCAGCCATTTCGGCAGGTTGTAGCCCACTACGCCACGGACACGGGCAAGCTCGGTATTTACCGGCAATTTGAGCACGTAGCCCCAGAAGTCCTTGGACATGGATTGCCCGATCAAGCTGAATGGCCCGAGATTGGACTTGCCTGGTTTGTTGGTGATGATCGACAAGGCAATTTCGTTGTAGATGTCGTTGTCGCAATAATCGTAGGTGTAAGCCGTGAAAGCGATCAGGCCGCGGCCTGGCCAAACTTGCAAGGGTTGAACCTGCTTGAGTACTTCGGCAGGCATCAGCTCGCGCAGGCGATCGAGGTCTGCGGTGTAAACGGCTGTAAACCGGCTGTTCTTGTAGTAGAAGTTGGGCGAGTACGACTCGAAGCCCATATCGACCTTGGTCTTTTCCAGGCCTTTGAACCAACTGAGGTCCATGCCTGGCGCTTCGGCCTGGATCACCGACAGGGGAGGGTTGGAGCGGTATCGGTCGTACAAACCGCCTTTGACGACGGGTACCTGGTGGCCTGCGATCTCTATCATCGCGGTTTCGGCATGTTTGGGGATGCCGGTCGTGTCCGCCAGGGTGGCGTTGGCGATGGGGGTCAGGAGTGCACCTGCCACTGCGGCGACGGTTCCGAGTTTCACTTTTCAGTCTCTCCGGTGAATTGCATCACGCATTGATGAATGCGACCAGGCATCTCGCTTGGCGGCGAACTAGATGGACCTTACACATGCACCTTAACTTTAAACTTAACTTTAATGTCAAGGCGCCAAAGACCCGCTTTTCCAGCTACTGGGCGTGCTGTCAGGGTCGGGGGCGCAGGGTGATGGCGAGGGCAAAATCAGCCAGTTTTCCGAATGGTGCCCGGAGCAGCTTTGGCAAGTTCCAGCGACCTTGGACGAACACGCCCTTGGCATGGCTCATCGAGCGAAAACCCTCGATACCGTGGTAAGCCCCCATGCCACTGGGACCCACGCCCCCGAACGGCAGGTCGTCCACCGCGACGTGCATCAGGGTGTTGTTGATGCCGACGTTGCCGGAGGTGGTGCACCTGAGCAGCGCTTCGCTGTCGGCCCCCACATTGCCGAAGTAGTAGAGCGCCAGCGGACGTGGCCTGGCATTGATATAGCCAATAGCTTCCTCGAGGGAGCGGTAGGTACGCACCGGTAGCAAAGGCCCGAAGATTTCTTCGTGCATGACCCGTGCATCGTTACCAGCCCCCACGATCAGCACCGGAGCCAGTGTCCGCGGTCGCTCTGCCGCGCGCTCTGGTGTCACGCCAGTCTCGATCACCTTGGCGCCCCTGGTGCGGGCGTCTTCGACCAGCGATTGCAACCGCGTGTAGTGCCTGTCGCTGACGATGGAGGTGTAGTCCGGGCTGGTCGGGCCTTGCGGATAACTACGGGCGACAGCCGCGCGGTACTGGGAGATGAACTCATCCAGGTCATCCTCATGGACCAGCGCGTAGTCCGGTGCCACGCAGGTCTGGCCGGCGTTGGCCAGTTTGCCGAAGACGATGCTGTCGAGGGTGTTGCGTCCGGCATGCCCAGGGGCCACGACCACAGGGCTTTTGCCGCCCAGTTCAAGGGTCAGCGGCACAAGGTTGTCACTCGCCGCCCGCATCACCATCCGGCCAACCTGGGTACTGCCGGTGAACAACAGGTGGTCGAAGGGTAAAGCGCTGAAGCTTGCGCCTATCTCAGGGCCGCCGAGTATCACCGCCACCTCTTCGACGGTAAAACTGCCCGCCAGAATGCGCTGAATCAGCTCACTGGTACGTGGCGTCAGTTCGGAGGGCTTGATCATCACCCGATTGCCAGCCGCCAGTGCGGTGGCCAGGGGGATGAAGGTCAACGCTATTGGGTAGTTCCACGGCGCCATGACGCCGATCACGCCTTTGGGCTGGTACTCCACATGCGCGCGGCCAGTGCGGTGAAACGCCGCGACGTGACGACGCTCGGGTTTCATGAAACGGCGCAGGTGCCGCAGCAGGTAGTCGATCGACTGGACCACGCCAAGCAGTTCCATGATGTCTGTCTCATGCCTTGAGCGGTTGCCGAAATCGGCGCTGATCGCTTCTTCCACGTCGCGGCGATGGGCAAGCACAGCCGCGCGCAACTTGACCAGGTTGGTTTTGCGTCGCTCAAAACCGGGTGGCCCGTCATTGAGAAACGCACGACGCTGCTGCTCCAGCGTGGTTGCGGCGTCGATAGCCGGGATGGACGTTGCGGCGATAGTCATCTTGCACCTCTCAAGGTTATTGCAATGTAGACACTGTAAACTTGATTTCCGCCGATCATAGGAAGACAATGTTTTCACTGTCAACATGAGGGGAGCAGCCGTATGTCAGCCGATGAAATTTGCGAAGCAAAGCCCTACCACCATGGCGATTTGCGCCGCACCATCATCGACACTGCTTTGGCAACCCTGAAAGAACAGCAAGGCTGGCAATTCACCTTGCGCGAAATAGCCCGGCGAGCCCAGGTGAGCCACTCGGCGCCATATCGGCATTTTCCGGACAAGGGGGCGCTGCTCCACGAGTTGGCGCTACTGGGCTTCGAGCGATTGAATGCGGCGATGCAAGACTCGATGGGGCCAGCGATGTCAGCACCAGAGCGCTTGCGGGCGATGGCCTACGCCTACCTGGCGTTTGGCGAGGAAAATCCGGATTTGTACCGGTTGATGTTTTCGACACAGGCGGGAGACCCCGCGCAGATCCATGTCGACCCCCGAGCCCAGGCACCGTTCTACCTGGTGATCGAGGTGCTGGAGCGGGGTCAGGAGGAGGGTACGATCCGCGCCCGTTCTGCCTTGGGACAGGCCACCGCAAGCTGGGCGCACCTTCACGGGTTGACCCTGCTTTCGATCGATAGCCGGTTGGTGCCGGCGAAGGTCGGCGACCATGCCATCGAGGATGCCTTGACGACCTTGCTTGACGGGTTGGTCAGTGACCAGACGGCTCGATGACCTGCGACTCTACAGAGAACTGCTCGCCCGTATGAAGGCGATGCTTGGCCCAACCACCTAGGATCAGGTACTCAGGCATGACCAAACGCATCCTGCACGTTGTTACCAACGTTGCCCATTACAGCGACCCAAGTCATCCCACGGGGTTGTGGTTGAGTGAGCTGACGCATGCCTGGCATGTGTTCGCTGGCAGAGGTTACGAACAGCACTTGGTGAGCCCGCAGGGTGGAAAATCCCCACTCGAGCCGCGTTCGCTCAAGTGGCCATTGCTCGATGGCACGGCCAAAGCCTGGTTGAACGACCCGGCGGCAATGGCACGTCTTGCCAACACCTCAAGTCCGCAAGCGTTAGTGTCATCAGACTTCGACGCCATCTATTTTACCGGTGGCCATGCGGTGATGTGGGACTTCCCTGAGGACGAGGGTTTGCAGCGACTGACCCGCGAGATCTACGAGCATGGTGGCGTTGTCTCTTCGGTTTGCCATGGCTATTGCGGGTTGCTCAATACTCGGCTGTCTGATGGTCGTCTCCTGGTAGAGGGGCGTCGTCTGACGGGCTATGCCTGGATCGAAGAAGTGCTGGCGGGCGTGGCGAGCAAGGTCCCATACAATGCCGAGCAAGAAATGAAGCGTCGTGGGGCGCGCTACGAGAAAGCACTTTTGCCATTCACTTCCAATGTGGTCGTCGATGGCCGCTTGGTGACAGGCCAGAACCCACAATCTGCCAAAGCAACTGCCGAGCAGGTAGCTGCACTGTTACAGGAGAAGACTGCGTGAGATCCCTCGCTTAACGAGAGGAACGACGTCTTCGCCATAGAGTGGTACGGCTGACACTTCGGTGATTCGGCACAGGCCGTTGTAGGAGCGGGTTCACCCGCGAAAGGGCCAGGCCTGCCGGCAATTTCCACCAGCCGTTCACTATTGCCGCCGCCACCCTATTCGCGGCTAAACCTGCGCCTGCAGGCGACCGCGCACGCCTTATCCGCCGCGAGCCCGGGGTGAACCTGACCGGCAACAGTGCCAGTGGCGCACGCGGAAACAACCGCCAGATCGACCTGCGCGGCATGGGCCCGGAAAACACGCTGATCCTCATCGACGGCAAGCCATCCAGCGCGCGCAACGCCGTGCGCTATGGCTCCGGCGCCATGGGCGGGGTGGTCAACATCATCACCAAGCGCCCTTCCGAAGAGCTGAAAGGCAGCATCAGCCTGTACACGCAGCTGCCCAAAGACAGCGCAGAAGGCGCCAGCCGCCGAGCCAACTTCAACCTCAGTGGCGGCCTGACCGATAACCTTGGTTTCCGCCTGTACGGCTGCCTGGCCAAGACTGATGCCGACGATCTGGACATCAACGCCGGGCATGCCACCAGCGCCCTGGCAGCGGGGCGGGAAGGGGTGCGCATCAAGGACATCAACGGCCTGCTGAGCTGGAAACTGAACGACGAGCACCGCCTGGAAGCCAGTGCCGGCTACAGCCGTCAGGGCAACATTTTTGCCGGTGACACCATGAACAGCAACGGCGGCGGCGACGTCGACTCCGTCTCCAGCCTCTACGGCCACGAAACCAACGTGATGCAGCGCAGTACTTACGACCTGACCCACCTCGGTGATTTCACCTGGGGTACCAGCAAGACCACGCTGGCCTACGAGTACGTGCGCAACTGGCGCCTGAACGAGGGCCTGGCAGGCCGCACCGAAGGTGCCCCCAACGACGAAGGTAGGGCCATGTCACGTTTGCGCAGCACACGTCTGAGCAGTGAAGTGAACCTGCCGTTCGCCATGGGCAGCACAGAACATGTGCTTACCGTGGGCGGCGAGTACCTGTATGAAGCCCTCAACGACCAAGGTTCGTTGCGCCCGCAAAGCTCCGCCCCCAGCATCAGTGACGGCATTGTCGGCTTCGATCGCAGCCGCGTGACGCAGTGGGACAACGCCGGCAAAGCGCGGGTGGAAGGTGTCGAAGGCAACTTCTTCATCGAGTTGACTCCGACCCTGGACTGGAACACCAACCTGACCTGGATGCTCGACAACGATAATCGTGAAACGGGTGAGCCGCTCTCGGTGATCCCGGAATACACCGTCAACACCAGCCTCGACTGGCGCGCCACCGAGCAGCTGTCATTCCAGCTGGCAGGTACCTACTTCGGCAAGCAGAAATCACCGACCTACAACTACCGCACCCAGCAGGACTGCGACAAGACCGCCCAGCAGGACGTCGAGGCCTATGGCCTGGTGGACGTAAGCGCCGGGTACAGGTTCAACGCCAACTACGATGTGCGTGTAGGGGTGAACAACGTGTTCGACAAGCAGATCCTGCGTGGCGACAATGCCTGCAGCTCGGGGGCAAACACGTATAACCAGCCGGGCAGGATGTTGTTTGCTGCGCTGAACATCAGCTTCTGATCCGAGGGGCTGCTGTGCGGCCCATACGCGGGCAAGTCGGGTCGACGACATTGTTGCAGCCAAAAGTCTCGCAGCATGCTAAACCATGCGCCCCAGCCCGCTGCGAGAAATGCCTGGTGAAAGCCGTCCGCCTGACCCTGATCTGCCATGCCCTGACCCTGGCCCAGAAGACCGGGCGCCTGCACCATTCTGATGATGGCATCCTGCCGCTAGAGCAAGAGTCAGGCGCCGACCGTTCAGGCGCGCAGTTGCTGAGTGCGCCAGAGCGGCGGGCCTGCGAGACGGCGGCGTGGTTAACGGGGGCGGTACAGATCGAGCCGGGGTTGGCCGATTGTGACCTCGGGCGTTGGCAGGGTTTGTCGCTGAAGCAACTGCAAGCCGAGCAACCGCAGGCGTTGGCAGAATGGCTGCAGGATCCGGCCAGTGCCGTGCATGGTGGCGAGTCGTTCGCTGCGCTATGCCAGCGCCTGGCCGCCTGGCTGGCGGCCTTCGACAGGCCGGGTGACTGGCTGGCGGTGACCCACCCGATGGTCATCCGCGCCATGCTGGTTCAGGTGCTAGGGTGTCCGATGAGTGCCGGGCAGCGTATCGACGTGCTGCCGTTGTCACGCCTGGAACTGAGCTTTACCGGGCAGTGGCGGTTGCGCCTGGGCTAAGGCTCAGAACGCCAGCTTGTAACCGATCAGCAGCAGCATCGCTGCCAGGCAAGGGCGCAGCACGCGGTCGGAGATTCGCCCGGTGAGGTGGCTACCCAGATAGATGCCCGGCAGCGAGCCCAGCAGCAGATAGCCCAGCAGCGACCAATCCATGTTGCCCATGCCCGCGTGGCCCAGGCCTGCTACCAAGGTCAGTGGCACGGCGTGGGCAATTTCGGTACCGACCAGGCGACGGGTGACCAGGAACGGGTACAGCAGGAACAGCGCCACCGTACCCAGGGCGCCAGCACCGATGGAGGTGAGGGTGACCATTACCCCAAGCACCACGCCGGTCAGCACTGTGAGGGTGTTCAGGCTGCGGTTGCTGAGGTGGTAGTGATCACCGGCGTGGCGGCTGGCGAAGGCCTGCAGGCGCGATTTGAACAGGATGGCCAGCGCGGTCAGGATCAGCACCACCGCCAGGCCTTGCTTGATGATGGCGTTGAGCGCCGAGGTATCGGTGTGCAGGGTGCTGAGGAACCACAGGGTCAGCGCCGCTGCAGGCACGCTGCCCATGCTGAGCAGGCCGGTGATCTTCCAGTCGATGTTCTTGTTGCGCGCGTGCACCCAGACACCACTGGCCTTGGTGATCGCTGCATACAGCAGGTCGGTGCCGACAGCGGTCGCCGGGTGGATGCCAAACCACAACAGGATCGGGGTCATCAGCGAGCCGCCACCGACGCCGGTCATACCGACGATGAAGCCCACGACCAGGCCAGCAATGGTAAAACCGAAAGAACCTACATCCATACGCTACTCGACTGCCCAACTTTGCCCGTTATCGGATGCCAGTCAGCATATAGATTTTTTTATAGCCAAATAGACTTGTTCGTTATTAGGTTATAACCGCGCTTGCCTTGGCAGGTGCGCCCGATCAACGATCAGTCATCACTACCATGACATGGGCATCACCACCGTCATCGCTTTCCGACAGGTAGATGTGGCCCACCTGGCTGTCGAAATACGCCGTCTCCTGCGGCCCGATACTCACCGCTTCTCCGGTCTCGAACTCGATGCGCACGCGCCCACTCAGCACCAGAGCGAATTCTTGCCCGGGGTGGCGGATAAAGTCGTCGAACTGGCCGCGCTCGCGGGCCATGATGCGGGCATAGGCCGGTGTCATGCGCCGTCCGGGGAAGTCCCCGGCAATCGGAAAATAGTCGTAGGTGCCGGTCGAATAGCCCGCCGCTGCGGGCAGTGAATCGACCACCACGGTCACCGGCACCGGCGCGCTGACCGTACCGCTGGCGCGAAACAGCTGGGCAATATCGACATTCAGCGCCCGCGCAGCAGCGGCGAGTTTTTCATAGCTGACCGACACCTGCGCCAGTTCCATCTTCGACAACGTGGACAGCGGCACGCCACTGGCTTCGGACAATTGCTTGAGGGTCATCTGGCGAGCCTTGCGCACCTGGCGCAGGCGCTGGCCGACGACGGCACGGTCAAGCTGGGGTAGAGCTGCGGGCATTCAGGGATCTCGGCATGCGGCGGTGGTCGGGCATCTTACCTTGGACACTTGCGCATTTCTAAATTCTCATATATTAGAATTCTCATAAATGATAATTGGCTGGCAGGAGCGTGCATGACCCCGACCTACGACACCCTGATCATCGGTGCTGGCATTGCCGGCGCCTCGCTGGGCTATCGCCTGGCCGGCGAGCAGCGTGTGCTGTTGCTCGAGCGTGAATCGCAGCCTGGCTACCATTCCACCGGGCGTTCGGCGGCCATGTTCATGGAGGCTTACGGCACCCCACAGATCCAGGCGCTGACCCGCGCCAGCCGGGCCTTCTACGAAGCGCCACCGCAGGGTTTCTGCGAGCACCCGCTGCTGGAGCCGCGAGGTTGTCTGTATGTGGCCGGCCTGGAGCAGCGTGAACTGCTTGAGCAAACCTACGCGCAGAACCTGGCCAATGGCACAGAAGTCAGCCTGCTTGACCGGGACGCGGCCTTGGCACTGGTACCCAGCTTGCGTGGCGAGGCCTTGGCCGGCGCGGTGCTTGAGCCGGGTGCGATGGACCTTGATGTACATGCCTTGCACCAAGGCTTCTTGCGTGGTTATCGCACTGCTGGCGGTGAACTGCGCTGTAACGCCGAGCTGATCAAGGCCTGGTACCTGGACGGCATGTGGCAGGTGGAGTTGGCGGATGGCAGCCGGCTGCAGGCCCGCCGCCTGGTCAATGCTGCAGGGGCCTGGGCGGACCGTGTGGCCGAGCAGTGCGGGGTGGCGCGTATCGGCTTGCAACCGTGCCGCCGTAGCGCCTTCACCTTCCCCGGCCCGGCAGAGCAAAACTTTGCCCGCTGGCCGGCGGTGATTGGCGTCGATGAAAGCTTCTACTTCAAGCCTGATGCCGGCCAACTGTTGGGGTCGCCAGCCAATGCCGACCCGGTTGAGCCACAGGATGCCGCGCCCGAGGAGTTGGACGTGGCCTTGGGTATTTACAACATTGAAGCCATGACCACCCTGGCGATCCGCCGCCCCAGCCACACCTGGGCCGGGCTGCGTTCGTTCGTTGCCGATGGCGACCTGGTGATCGGTTTCGATGCGCATGCACCCGCGTTTTTCTGGCTGGCGGCCCAGGGAGGCTATGGCATCCAGTCGGCAGCGGGCGCCTCGCGCCTGGCCGCCGATCTGCTGCTGGGCCAGCCCTTGTGTCCCGACCTTGTCAGCCAGGGCGTGGCGCCCGAGCGCCTGTCCCCGGCCCGTTTCCAGCAACCCTGAAAGGAGCATCCCATGAGCAATGACATTCAGCGTTTCCCCAGTAGCCTGCCGTTCCCGTTTTCCCGCGCGGTAAAGGCCGGTGGCTTTCTGTTCCTCTCCGGGCAGGTGCCGATGAGCACCGACGGCGAAGTGGTGCGCGGTGATATCCAGACCCAGACCCGTGCTGCCTGCGAGCGCATCGCCGAAAGCCTGGCGGCCTGTGGTGCGCGTTTCGATCAGGTGGTGAAGGTCACGGTCTGGCTGTCGGACATGCGCCATTTCGCCGGCTTCAACGAGGTGTACAAGGCGTTCTTCGGCGCGGCGCTACCGGTGCGCTCCACCGTGGCTTCGGCGTTGGCCCTGGGCGTGGATGTGGAGATCGAAGTGCAGGCGTTCGTCGGCGACGCCTGACCGGGCAAAGAGCCCGTGTAGAGGCGACCGTGTGTCGTGATGGGCTGCAAGGCCGCCCCTGCGACAGGTATGCGACGGCAATGAAAAAACAACAATAAATCCAGAGGTTCACATGCAAGAGCAGCTGAAGATTGCCGGCGCATTTGTCGGCGTGATCGTGGGGGCGGGGTTCGCTTCAGGGCGGGAACTGTTGTTGTTCTTTGTCGACTTCGGCGTGTGGGGGTTGGCTGGCGCGTTGGTCAGCGCCGCCTTGTTCACCTTCCTCGGCATGGCGTTGGCGGGGCTGGGCAATCGCCAGCAGGCCACCTCGCACAAGGATGTGATCCTGGCCATCTGCGGCCGTCACCTGGGCATGTTCGTCGACTGGTTGATCACCTTTTTCATGTTCGCCGTCACCGTGGTCATGCTGGCCGGCGGTGGTGCATTGCTGGAGCAGCAGTTCGGCATCCCGGCCCTGACCGGCAGCGTGCTGGTGACGCTGGTGGTGGTCGGCATCGTGTGCCTGGACGTGCGCAGGATGATTCTTGCAATCGGCGCCATCACCCCCTTGCTGATCCTGGTGGCGTCGGCGATAGCGCTGTATGCCGTGATCACCCGCGAGCAGAGCTTTGCTGCGCTCGATCAGGTGGCCAGCCAGCAACAGGCCGGCACCCGCCACTGGTTGCTGGGTGCGTTCCTGTATGTGTCGTATAACATCGTCGCGGGCGCGCCGATTCTGGCCATCCTGGGCGGTTCGGCCAAGGGCGAGAAAGCGGCGGTGTGGGGAGGCCTGCTCGGCGGTGCGGCACTTGGCGGCCTGATGCTGGTGATGAGTGCCGGGCTGTTGTCGCGCCTGGACAGTGTGGCCGACCAGCCGATGCCGATGCTGTCGATTGCCAACGAAGTGTCACCACTGCTGGGGCTGGTAATGTGCCTGATCATCTTCGGCATGATCGTCAACACTGCGGTGGGCACGCTGTTTTCCTTCCTCTCGCGGCTGTTACCGGCGGGCACGACGACGTTCCGCTGGGGCTCGGTGGTGACCGGGGTGGTGGCGTTCGGCTGTAGCCTGGTGGGGTTCATCAGCCTGGTGGGCGAAGTGTACCCGTTGTTTGGCTACCTGGGCTTTGTGCTGATGGCGGCGGTGCTGCTGGCCTGGGTACGGCGGGGCAAGGCTGCGAAGGCAGTGGCTGCATAAGGGGCCGGTTCAGGCGACAACAGGCATAGGCCGTTGCCGCCTGAACCCGGCGTTTAAATCCTGAAGCTGCCCACCAACTGCTTCAAACGCCCGGCCTGCTGGGCCAGTTGGTCGCAATGGCGCAGGGTCTCGTTGAGGTTCTCCACCCCCTGCTGGTTCAGGGCGTTGATCTGGGTGATGTCCAGGTTGAGGCTCTCGACCACGGCGGTCTGTTCTTCGGTCGCTGTCGCCACCGACTGGTTCATGCCATCGATCTCGCCAATGCGCTGGGTTACGCTGGCCAGGCGTTCGCCGGCCTGGTTGGCCACCTGCACGGTCTGCTCGCTGGAGACCTGGCTGGTGTTCATGGTATGCACCGCTTCGCGCGAGCCGACCTGCAGGCTGGTGATCATGCGGTGGATTTCTTCCGCCGACTCCTGTGTACGGTGCGCCAGGTTACGCACTTCGTCGGCCACCACGGCAAAGCCACGGCCGGCTTCACCCGCACGGGCCGCTTCAATGGCCGCGTTCAGTGCCAGCAGGTTGGTCTGCTGAGAAATGCCCTTGATCACGTCGAGGATCTTGCCGATTTCGTCGGTGCTGGCGTTGAGGGTTTCGATCTGCGCGCACGACTCGCTGATCCGTTGTGACAGGGCAGTCATGGCGCTGATGGCTTCTTCAACCACTTCACGGCCACCGTGCGCCTGCTCGCTGGCACCGCTGGCATGTTGCGAAGCATCTGCGGCGTTGCGGGCGATTTCCTGGGTGGCGGCGCCCAGTTCGTTGATGGCCGCAGCGACGCTGTTGGTGCGCATGCTCTGTTCTTCAGAGCCGCTGATCGACGCATTGGACGCGCTGACCACTTTCTCCGAAAGGTCATGTACCAGGCGGGTGGCCGAGGACACTTCGCTGATCGAGGCATGGATGCGCTCGACAAAGCGGTTGAACGAGGTAGCCAGTTCGCCGAACTCGTCCTTGTTCTGCACGGCCAGGCGGCGGGTAAGGTCACCTTCACCCTCGGCGATGTCGCGCATGGCGCGGCCCATGGTGGTCAGCGGGCTCATCAGCACAGGAATCAACAGGCCGAGCAGGCCGGCAATCGCGGCCACGGCGATCAGCATGGCGATGATCGCCGAGGTGCGGAACTGGCTGAGCGCGGCATAGGCCTTGTCCCTGTCGATCGACAGCCCGATGTACCACTGCGCCGAAGGCAGGCCGGCCACCGGGGCGAACGAGATGATGCGGTCCTGGCCGTCGAGCGTGACATCCTGCATGCCGGCGGCGACCCGCAGGTTGCTGCCTGGGTAGATGTCCTTGAGGTTCTTCATCACCTGGTCTTTGTTGGGGCTGACGATCACCTGGCCATTGGCGTCGGCCAGGAAGGCGTGACCGATGCCGCCGAAGTCGACCGAGTTGATGATCTCGACGAGGGTATCGAGGGTCACGTCACCGCCGACAACACCGATCAGTTCGCCATTGCGCTTGCTCTTCACCGGGGTGGCGATGGTCACCATCAGGCCACCGACTGCACCTTGGTACGGGGCGGTCAGCACGGTCTGCCCGGCGCTGGCGGCGGCGCCGTACCAAGGGCGCTGGCGCGGGTCGTAACCGGCGGGCATCTGGGTATCCGGGCGCTGGGTGAATACGCCGTTGGCCTGGCCCAGGTAGGTGAACAGGAAATTACGCGTGTAGGACGGCTGCTCGATCAGCCCTGCCAGAGTATCGCCGGCACCTTGCTGGCCGATGTCCTGGGCCAGGTTTTCCAGCACCAGGATGCGCCCGCTCATCCAGTTCTGGACGCTGCTGGCGGTCAGTGCCCCGGCCTGCTGCACCGAGGCTTCAATGTTCTGGCGGATGGTGTTGCGTTGCAGGTAGTCGTTGTAGAGCGTGAACAGGGCAAATGCCAAAACCACGACGCCGCAGGCGCTGAGCAGGATCTTGTGGCGAAATTTCAGGTTCATGTTTCGAGACCTTGAGCCAATGAGGGGAGGTCGCAGCGCGCTCATGACGCGATGCGAGGCCTGTCGCCCGAGATATCGGCTCAAGGGGTAAAAGATTGAAGTGCTTAGAGAAAATTCTTACAGACGTTGCGACGGACGGCAGTCACTGGTCAGCCAACTGCTCGATCAGCAGGCGGGCGGCCTGCTGCAGCGGCTGTTGTTTGCGCCACAGGATATGCACGGGCAGTTGCAACTCGTTGCGTGTATTGCGGAACTCCAGGCGTATCAGACGCCCGCTGGCCAGCAGCGGCGCGACCCGCGACAACGGCAGATCGCCCCAGCCCAGGCCCGCTTCCACCATCTGCAAAGCCAGGTCGAAGCTGTCGCTGGACCAGTGCGTGGCACCGATCAGCGGGCGAGGGTCAGCCAGCGGCAGGTCGCGGCTGCGCACCAGAATCTGACGCACCTGCGTCAGGTCTTCAAGGTAGTGGATACGCCCCTCACGCAATGCCGGGTGGGCCGGCGACAGGGTGGCTACCAGCGACTCCATGCCGACGTGCTGGAAGCCGCGTCGGGCATCGACCTGCAAACCGGCAAAGGCTACACAGAGGTCGGCACGGCCGCTGTCCAGCAAGTGCAAGGCTTCTTCCTGCGGAGCGCTGAGCAGGGCAATGTCCAGCAACGGGTAGCGCTCACCGAGGTTGGCGATGGCCGCCAGCAGGGGGCGGTGATCGATGTCGGGTACCACGGCCAGGGTCAGGCTGCTCTCCAGCCCTTGGGACAGCTCCAGGGCATGAACCTGCAGCAGCCCCAGTTGTTCGGCAATCAGCCTGGCGTGTGGCTTCAGGGCCAAGGCCTGTGCGGTTGGGCGAACTTCACGCGGGCCGCGTTCAAACAGGCTGTAGCCAAGGTCTGCCTCAAGGTTGCCAATGGCCATGCTCACCGCTGAAGGCACCCGCTTGAGGGCGCGCGCCGCGGAAGAAAACGAGCCGTGGTCGAGCACGGCCAGAAACAGCTGGATGTTGTCGCTGGAAAAGTTCATGGCAGCCTCCTGTCAGTTAATCTGATAGCTGCTGACTTTTGCTGTCAAGTGTATTGAAGCATGATCGCCCCCGTCGCTTTTTGTCTTTGGAGGTAACCCTCGGTGCAGGGATTGAAACGCAAGCTGGTCTACGTGACTTTCTATGAACTGATCGGGCTGTGCATGTCGACCCTTGGGCTGGCCTACCTGTCAGATACGCAGGCCTCCCATACCGGGCCGCTGGCGGTGATGATCACCACCATCGCCATGCTCTGGAACCTGGTCTATAACACCCTGTTCGAGTACTGGGAGAGCCGCCAGGCCAAGCGGGGGCGCAGCGTGGCGCGGCGGGTGGTGCATGCCATCGGCTTCCAGTTGACCCTGGTGGTGTACTTGATTCCGCTGATTGCCTGGTGGCTGGACATGACATTGCTGGAGGCGCTGCTGGTGGATATGGCGTTCATCATCCTGGTGCCGTGCTACACCTTTGCCTACAACTGGGCGTTTGATCGGGTGTTTGGTTTGCCACGCTCTGCCCTGGCTGCAGCTTGATATAGCCTTGCGCGGCGAACAAGCCAGCACAGGCCGCCACTAAGGTGACAGGCGAATGATCAAAGGCGCCTGCTGCTGCTCAACCTGCTGTTCCATCGGCCGCGGCGCACTGGCCAGCAAGCTGTCCTCAACCTGCCCCGACAGGTAATAGACCCCCGCCATGGCGCCGCTCTGGCGGTTCTCCATCAACTCCTGCCATTCCTGGTTCAACGCCACGTTGAGAATCACCCGCAGCTGTTCGACCATCTGCGGGTGTTCACGGTCATGTGTCATCATCCCGTAACCGGCCGTAGCAATCGAAATCATCGCCCCCGCCACCTTGCCCACTGCCGATGCCACGGCACTGGCGATACCGCGTGGCGCCAGGGTGGCGCCGAGCTTTTCGCTGGCCTGGGTGGCCACCGAGTTAAGTCCGACATCGGTTCTGCCAGGGCCTTTGCTGGCCTGCTGATGCAAGTGCTGGCGCATGGCTTGCCAGGCCGGTTGCTGGGCCAGTGACTTGGCCCGCAGCAGCTGATAGAGGCTGGCATTGCGCGCATCCGGTGGCCCCAGGGCGATGGCGGGGATACGGTTGAGGCGCTGGCTGAACTGCTCGGGCGGCGCGTTGTAACGGCTGATGATGGCCGGCAGTTGCTGGCCGAGCAGTTGCAGATACAGTTCACAGGCGCGGTCGCGGATGCCCTCGGGGTTGATCTGCTCGGCTACCGGCTCGATCACCCGCGCGTGATATTGCTCCTGCAGGTACAGGGCCAGGCGTTTTTCTGCCGGTTCCCGACCCTCGCCGCTGTCGAGCTTGTACCAGGCCACCTTGAGGGTGAGCCATTGCTGGGTCCAGTAACCCGTGAACCAGGGGATGAAGTCGCGCTCGGTGCGTTGTTGCACCTGATCCTTCCACACCCGCATCGAGCGACGGGCATAGTCATTGGCCGAACCGGCGGCGCCGGCCGAGGCGTCGATCAGTTCCTGATCGATGCGTTGCCACGCCGCAGGGCTGAGTATTGTAGGCGGGGGCGGGGCAGGGGGACGCTTGCTGGCACAACCGCCGAGGGCCAGTAGAAGGCATAGCAACAGGAAGATTCGAGAACTCACGCGACCGCCTCCCTGGTAGAGGCTGGGCTGGTTCTCGCAGTATAGGGTGGGGTTATCGGGGCTGCTGTGCAGCCCATCGCCCGCTCAGCGCAGCTGCAAATGGTGCGAGAACGCGGCCTGAGCAGGAGCGATCGCGTAGTCTGGTCGGATTAGTCCAGGTCCAGCTTTTCTTCCAGGCGGTCAAGGTGCCTGTGCATCAACCCCAAGGCCGCTTCGGCATCACCTTGCTCCACGGCATCGATGATCGCCGCATGCTCTTCCCACGCGCAATGATCGCAGCACGGCGATTCGTAGCGAGCGATGATCAGTGAGGTCATCGGTACCAGCCCATTGAGAAATCGCGCCAGCGGCGCATTGGCCGCTACCTGCGCCAGTTTCAGGTGGAACTCGCCGCCCAGGCGGATCGCCGCGCAGCGTTCACCACTCTCATGGTGCTGGCGCTCGCGCTCCACCAGTTGCCGTAGCTGGCGTACCTGCGCCGGCCGGGCGCGTTGCGCGGCCAGTGTGATCAGCGTGGTTTCGGCCAGGCGCCGGGCACTGAGCACCTGGCGTGCCTGGTCTGGGTCAGGCGCGGCCAGATGGGCGGTGTGGCTGGGGCGCTGCACCACCACCTGCTGGTCGGACAGGCGCCCGAGCACGCGGCGGATCACCGTGCGGCTGACACCAAATGCATGGCCCAGCGCCTGCTCAGGCAACAGGCTGCCCGGGGGCAGGCGCTGTTCGAGAATGGCGTCGAACAGCCGCGGGTAAATCTGCTCGGCCGACAGACGGGTTTCGCCGGCCGCGAGCAGGGCAGGCAAGTGGGGGGCGGCGTTCATGGTCACTCTCCTGAGGTCATGGATGTGGATGTTCGTCCGGGATATTCAGCGCGATGCCCATGCGCAGCCCTTCGGCCACGATATGCTGACGCATCTGGGCACTGGCCTGGGCGCTGCTGCGTTCGCGAATGGCACGTACCACCGCTTCGTTCTCCTTCAGCCGCGCGGCCAGGTGCTCTGGCGAGTTGCGCAGCATGTCGGCGCTTTGCTTCAGGGCATTGCCGGTTTGCTGCACCACGCTCTGGAAAATCGGGTTGGTGGTCAGGGCGAACAGCGCTTCATGGAAGGCAATGTAGGCTTTGACCCCGGCTTCGCTGTCATCGGCCTCCAGCGCTTCGCGCATGTCCATCAGGGTCAGGCGCAGTTGGCCGATGTCCTGGCTGTTGGCCGATTGCGCCACCAGGCCGACGATGAACGGTTCGAGTGTGTAGCGCAGTTCCAGTACGTCGGCCAGGCTGGCCGCAGCACTGACTTCCCCACCCGACGCCTGGGCATCGGCGTCCAGCACCAACACACCCTTGCCGGGCAACGAGCGCACCAGGCCCAGTGTTTCCAGCACGGTTACCGCTTCGCGCAGGCTGGGGCGGCTGATGCCCAGTTGTTCGGCCAGTTCGCGCTGGCCTGGCAGCATGTCGCCGGTGCGCCATTGGCCGCGGGCCAGGGCCTGGCGGAGTTTTTCCACCACTGAGTTGACGACGGTTGATGAGCTGATCACGTTTCGCTCCTGGAAGGGCCGGCGTCAATGCCGGCCACGTTCGCTCAGAATTCCTGTTGATGGGCGTTGGGTTGCTTGCGTGGCGCGGGGGCAAAGCCAGGCTTGCCGTCGAGCACGTTCTGCGCGCGCTCCAGGTCAATGTCCTTCTCCCAGCGGGCAATGGCCACGGTGGCTACGCAGTTGCCGATCAGGTTGGTCAACGCCCGGCCGATACCCATGAACCAGTCCACCGCCAGCACCAGTACCAGGCCTACCACAGGGATCGCCGGTACCGCAGTCAGGGTGGCGGCAAGAATCACCAGTGCCGAGCCTGGGATGCCGTGAGCCCCCTTGGAAGTCACCAGCGACACCAGCAGGATGGTCAGCAGGTCGGTCATTTCCAGTGGCGTGCCGGTGGCGTTGGCGATGAACACGATGGCCAGGGTCAGGTAAATGGAGAAACCATCGAGGTTGAACGAGTAGCCGGTAGGGATCACCAGGCCAACCGTTGAACTGCCAATACCCAGGTGCTCAAGCTTGCGCATGATCTGTGGCAGCACGGCGTCGGAAGAGGCGGTGCCCAGGACGATGGTCAGCTCTTCACGCAGGTACTTGATCAACGGCAGCAGTTTAAGGCCCGACAAGCGCATGACGGTGCCCAGCACGATCAGTACGAAGCCGGCACAGGTCAGGTAGAACAGCGCCACCAGCCCGCCCAGGTGCTGCAGCGACTCCAGGCCATACTTGCTGGTGGTGAAGGCGATGGCGCCGAACACGCCGATCGGCGCCAGGCGCACGATCATGCCCATGATGCGGAAGATCACATGGCTCAGTTCATTGATCAGTCGCGAGATGCCGGCGGCCGAGTCACCCACCAGGTTCAGCGCGCTGCCGAACAGCACCGAGAACAGCAGCACCTGAAGAATGTTGTTGTCGGCGAATGCACCGATCACCGAGGTGGGGATCAGGTCCATGAAGAACGCCGTGGCGCCATGGATGTGCTGGCCGCGCTCGGCCAGGCCGTTGGCATCGGCGGCGGACAGTTGATCCAGGTGAATATTGGCACCGCTGCCAATGCCACTGCTGAAGGCGAACACCAGGCCAATCACCAGCGCGAGGGTAGTCAGCACTTCGAAGTAGATCACCGACTTCAGGCCGATGCGCCCGACCTTTTTCAGGTCGCCCGCACCCGAAATGCCGCTGACCACCACGCAGAACACGATCAGGCCGATGAGCATCTTGATCAGCTTGATGAAGCCGTCGCCGAGGGGTTTGAGTTGCAGGGAGAGGTCGGGGAAGCTCAGACCGCAGGCGATGCCGAGGGCAAGGCCAAGTACGACTTGCAGGAAAATCGAACGCGAGCACCATTTGAGCATGGGAGGAGTCTCTGATCGGTGTCCTTGCTTCGGTAGCCGCACGGGGCGAAAGAGCGCAGGACTTAATTATTGTGGTCTTACCGGTTTGTTCAGCGCGAGGCCATAAAAGCGCGAAAAATCCTCGATTGCAAGGTTTTTTGGCCTTACCGGTCTGACCAGTTGTGGGGCAATCCGGCCTGCCATGCTCTAGATCGGTGCGTGCCGTGAAAGTAGGCGCGTGAAATAGCTCAGGGCTTGGCCAGTGCCTGGTCCACTGCTGCAATCAGCTTGCCAAGATCTTTAGGCGGGGCGTTGTGGATGACGCCGAACAGGTAGGCGCGCTGCTCCTCTTCGTCGTCCGGTTCTGCGAAGAAGTCCTTGGGCTTGACGCCCAGCACCTGGGCAAACGCCAAGATTGCATCGATGCTGGGGGTGTAGGTGCTGGTTTCGAAACGGCTGATGGTCTTGGGGTCGAAGCCGGTCCGTTCGGCCAGTTGTGCCTGGGTCAGGCCCGCCAGCTTGCGGTAGCGGCGCAGGGCGATACCCAAAGCTGATCTCGTCATCGCTTAATTCCCATTTAGAATCAAGAACTTAACGATATCTATCCATGTGGCGCAACGCCATGATCGATCACCTTTGTTTTATTTATGTGATGAATTTCGTAGAATTCATGGTCTGACCGGTTAGTCATCGTCCTCTTCCTTGTGCCGTTCGGCCTCGTGCCTCAACGGCAGGAAGCGCTTTTGCCTATTGGAACTGATCGCCATGAATCGGTTCCGGTGGCCGTCGATGAACTGGATACCGGCTTGTCATTGAATGGAGTCTCATCGTGCGCCTCAACTTGCCGGTAACCCCGGTCGAGCAACGTTTCCCCCCTCATCAGCGGCTGATTTCTGCTACCGATACCGCCAGCCTGATCACCTACTGCAACCCTGAGTTTGCCGCCATCAGTGGCTACAGCGAGGCCGAACTGATCGGCAGCCCGCACAACCTGGTGCGCCACCCGGACATGCCGCCAGCGGTGTACGAGTTGATGTGGCGCTACCTGAAAGCCGGCAAGAGCTGGATGGGTATCGTCAAGAATCGCTGCCGTAACGGCGACTACTACTGGGTCAATGCTTACGTCACGCCCATCCTCGAAGGTGGTCGGGTCGTGGGTTACGAGTCGGTGCGCGTATGCCCCACGCGGGAGCAAGTCGCCCGTGCCGAAGCGCTATATGCGCGGCTGCGAAACGGTCAGGTGGCATTGTCGGCGCCGCGCCGGCTGAGCTTGCTGATGCAGGCCTTGGCCTTGCCACTGGCCGGCGGGCTGCTGGCGGTAGGCGCAAACCAGTTGTGGCCCGGTCTGGTGGGGCAGGGGCTGACCCTGGGTCTGTTCGTGGCCTGCGGCCTGTGGGCGCGCAACGCCCTCGGGCGGCAGCTACAGCAGATTGTGCAGGGCGCCGAAGGTGCCTTCGCCGACCCGGTTGCAGCCTTGACCTACAGCGACCTGACGGGTGCTGCCGGGCAGTTGCAACTGATGCTGATCAGCGAAGAGGCACGTCTGAAAACCGCCTTGACGCGGCTAAGCGACCTGGCCGGACAAATGGCCGTGGCTGCTCGCGATGCCGGGCAGTTGTCGCGCAGCACCGAGGCGGCATTGCTGGAGCAGCGCGCCGAAACCGACCTGAGCGCCACCGCAATGAACCAGATGGCCGCCTCCATTGGCGAAGTGGCCAACCACGTGCAGTTGACCGCCGCCGAGGCACACACGGCCCACCTGCTGGCCGAACAAGGTAGCCAGGTAGCCGATGCAAGCGGTGCGGCCATTCGTAACTTGGCCAGCACTGTGACGCAGATCAACCAGGCGGTCAGTCACCTGGCTGGTCAGACTGGCGCCATCGCCGAGGCAGCCGGGATGATCCGTGGCATTGCCGAGCAGACCAACCTGCTGGCCCTCAACGCCGCCATCGAGGCAGCCCGTGCGGGCGAGCAGGGCCGCGGCTTTGCCGTGGTCGCCGACGAGGTGCGGGCACTGGCCGACAAGACTCGCCAGTCCACCCTGCACATCCAGGCCATCATCGATGCCTTGCGCAGTGGCGCCGAGGAAGCCGTGGCGATCGCCAGCCACGGCATCGACGGTGCCGAGCAAGGCGTTATCCAGGTGCAGGAGGCCCGGCAAGCGCTGCATGGCATTCGTGACGCGGTACAGCGCATCAGCGATATGAGCCAGCAGATGGCCGCCGCCTCGCAGCAGCAGTCGGCGGTGGCAGAAGACGTTTCGCGGCAGATCAACGGCGTTGCCGGCATTGCCCAGCACAGCGCCCACAGCGCCAACGCCGCCGCCTCGCGCGGCACCGAACTGGAACATGTATGCGCCGGATTGCGCGCCCTGGTGGAGCGCTTCAACCGCTAAGGCAGGATGCTTTATGGATGATAACTATCGCGCGGCCGTGGACGCGGCCGCGATCTTTTCGGAAACCGACCTGCGTGGGAACATCACCTACGTCAATCAGCAGTTCTGCAGCATCTCGGGCTACAGCCGTGAGGAGCTGCTGGGGGCCAACCACCGTATCCTCAATTCCGGCCTGCATGAGCCGACGTTCTTTGTCGGCATGTGGCGGGCTTTGGCTGCCGGGCGGGTGTGGAAGGGCGAAATCTGCAACCGGTCCAAGGACGGTTCGTTGTATTGGGTCGACAGCACCATGGTGCCACTGGTCGATCCGCTTACAGGCCAGGTGCGCAAGTATGTATCCATCCGCTTTGACGTTACAGAGAAGCGGCAGCTACTGCATACCTTGCAGTGGCGGGTGGGCCACGATGTGCTCACCGGCCTGCCCAACCGCGCCTATCTGTCCGACCTGCTGAACCAGGCCTTGGCCTGTTCGCGCCGTGAAGGCATCTCGCTGGCGGTGTGCATGCTCGACCTGGATGGTTTCAAGGCGGTCAACGACGGCTACGGGCATGCCGTGGGTGACCTGCTGCTGGTGGAAGTGGCGCAGCGTTTGAAGAGTATCCTGCGCGGTGGTGATGCCGTTGCCCGGCTGTCGGGCGACGAGTTCGTGCTGATCCTGCGCGACGTCGACGATGAGTGCCAGCTGCATGCAGCCCTGCAGCGGGTATTGCGGGCATTGGCGGCGCCTTGTGTGGTGCGTGGGCATACGCTGTCGCTCAGCGCCAGTATCGGCGTGACCCTGTACCCGCAGGATGACGAAGATGCCGACACCCTGGTGCGCCACGCCGACCAGGCCATGTATGTGGCCAAGCAGCGCGGGCGCAACCGTTACCATCTGTTCGATGTGACACAGGAGCAGGAACTCAAGGCCACCCACCAGACCGTGGCGCGCGTGCGCCGGGCGCTACGCAACGGCGAGTTGTGTCTTTACTACCAACCCAAGGTCAACCTGCGCAGTGGCAAGGTACTGGGCTTCGAGGGGTTGTTGCGCTGGCAACGGCCGGGCCGTGGCGTGGTGCCGCCAGGCGATTTCCTGCCGTGGGTAGAGCAGACCGACCTGATCGTCGAAATCGGCGAGTGGGTGATAGGGCAGGCATTGAGCCAGTTGCAGGTCTGGCAGTTGCAAGGGCAGCCCTGGTCACTGAGCGTGAATATCGCCGCGCGGCACTTGCAGCGCAGTGACTTTGCCGAGCGCCTGCAGCAACTGCTGGCAGCGTACCCGGCGGTGGACCCGGCGCTGCTGGACCTGGAAATCGTCGAGTCAGTGGCCATCGACAACCTGCAGCACGTCAGCCGCTGCCTGGACGCCTGCCGTGCGCTGGGTGTGCGTTTCTCGCTGGACGATTTCGGCACCGGCTATTCGTCGTTGAGTTACCTGAAACGCTTGCCGACCCAGACGATCAAGATCGACCAGTCGTTCGTACGGGACATCCTTCATGACCAGGACGATCTGGCGCTGACGGAGGCGGTGATCGGCCTGGCCCGGGCGTTTGGCCGCGAGGTGATTGCCGAAGGGCTGGAGAGTGTCGAGCATGGCCGGGTACTGATGGACCTGGGCTGCGAGCTGGCGCAGGGTTACTGCATTGCCCGGCCGATGCCGGCCAGTGAAGTGCAAGCCTGGGCACAGGCCTACCGGCAGCCGGTGCAGTGGCGTGACCCTTGAAGGCCATCAGCGGGCCGTGGTCCTGACCCGCACCATCAATCACGGGAAAAAAAAACGGCACCTGCAAGAGGTGCCGTTTTCGCATCACGCGGTATTACTTGTGCAGCTCTTCTGCCGCATACAGCGTGTTCTCCAGCAGGCACGCCCGGGTCATCGGCCCGACGCCGCCCGGCACTGGTGTGATCCAGCCGGCGCGTGCCAGGGCAGTCTCGTAGACCACGTCGCCAACCAGCTTGCCGTCTTCCTGGCGGTTGATGCCCACGTCGATGACGATGGCGCCTTCCTTGACCCACTCACCCTTGACCAGGCCCGGCTTGCCGGCCGCCACGACCACCAGGTCGGCACGCCCGACATGGCCGGCCAGATCCTTGGTGAAGCGGTGGCAGACGGTCACGGTACAGCCGGCCAGCAGCAGTTCCATGGCCATCGGGCGGCCAACGATGTTGGACGCGCCGACGATCACCGCGTTCATGCCGTACAGGTCCTGGCCGGTGCTTTCCAGCAGGGTCATGATGCCTTTTGGCGTGCATGGGCGCAGCAGCGGAATACGCTGGGCCAGCCGGCCGATGTTGTACGGATGGAAACCGTCCACATCCTTGTCCGGGCGAATGCGCTCGAGCAGCAGCGAGGCGTCCAGGTGCGCCGGCAGCGGCAGTTGCAGCAGGATGCCGTCGACGGCCGGATCGTCATTGAGACGGTCGATCAGCTCGGTCAGGGCTTGTTGCGTGGTCTCGCTGGGCAGGTCGAAAGCCTGCGAAATGAAGCCGACCTCTTCGCAGTCCTTGCGCTTGTGCGAGACATAGACTTGGGAGGCGGGGTCGGTGCCGACCAGGATCACCGCCAGGCCCGGCGTGCGCAGGCCTTGCTGGCGACGCTCCACGACACGTTGAGCGATCTGCTGGCGCAGGCTGGCGGCGATAGCCTTGCCATCGATTAGGTGTGCAGTCATAGACGCGTGATTAACCATCGAGAAGGAACAATAAAGAACGCGCATTCTCGCACGACATGGGCCAAGGGCAAAGGCGGGTGGTCGGGCAAATCCCCTAACCCCTTAAATAATTTAAATTTTTTCGAAAAAGGTGTTGACGACTTTCGGGGTCGACTATAAGATTCGCCGCACTTGTCGGGCACAGCCTAGCACTGGTTGGCTAAGTCGGGCAGAATGAGTGGTTTAACAGTTCCTTGTTAGCGTCTCGTTCGGTTAGGCTTCAAGCTTAAGCGCCCGTAGCTCAGCTGGATAGAGCATCCGCCTTCTAAGCGGATGGTCGCAGGTTCGAGTCCTGCCGGGTGCGCCATTAGGCAGCTTTGGCAAGCAAGTAGGCTGTAATGCAATATGGTGGGCGTAGCTCAGTTGGTAGAGCGCTGGATTGTGATTCCAGTTGTCGTGGGTTCGATTCCCATCGTCCACCCCATATTCTTCAAGGGCGCCTCGATAGCATCTGGCGCCTTTGTTTTAAGCGTTACGCGGACGTGGTGAAATTGGTAGACACACTGGATTTAGGTTCCAGCGGCGCAAGCTGTAAGAGTTCGAGTCTCTTCGTCCGCACCATGCTTCTGTAAGGTTGTACCGCAAGACCGCAATATGGTGGGCGTAGCTCAGTTGGTAGAGCGCTGGATTGTGATTCCAGTTGTCGTGGGTTCGATTCCCATCGTCCACCCCATATTCCTGAAAGGCGCCTTGATCGTGAGATCGGGCGCCTTTTTGTTTTGGGGTTGTGATGTGCATGCCGTCAGTGTTCTGGTGTCTTTGTTTGAGGTTGAGCGTCGCCCGCGTGGCTCCTGATGTTCCTCCTCGATATCGTGCCGGGTAAACAAGGTGGTCGCGCTTACTCTGTTGGCGGTCAAGCTTTTATGAGGTGTTCTGCGGCCGATTGTGTCTGGGCGGCAAGGTGCCTGTCTTGGTTTTTGCGGTGATGCG
>NZ_JBICJS010000040.1:0-29383 GCF_043103305.1 Pseudomonas sp. YQ_5
CCTGGGGGCAGATGCGCGCGTCCCCTTGGCGCTCACCTCGATATCGTGGGGGGCAAACAGGGCGGTCGCGTGCGCAGGCACAGGCGATACTGGCCCGAAACAAATGTAGGAGCGAGCTTGCTCGCGATGCGTCGCGCGGGCGGCGCTCGATCTCGAAGGCGCTGAAAATGTCGCGGTCAGCCACCGCTCGGCCAAATCATCTCCCGCCCCTTGTAATCCTCTGGTGGCACCCCAATAAAAGCTGTTAGATTTCAGTCGGTTGAAACACCGGCCCGTTTGGCCGGCAAAGGACACCACGATGATTGCAAAAGAAGCCCGTCAGGCCCTGGCGCTGCAGCGCTTTGCCGAAGCCAGTCCGCAGTTGCTCGAGGAGATCCGCGAGCTGAATGCGCGCGAGCAGGCCCAGCAGATCGAGTGGGCGTTCGAGGATGCAGCCGCGGAGCAGGGTATTGAGCCCTGGGAGTTGGCGCTGCAATTGATTGCCGAGTCCCCGGAGCAGCTGCAGGCCATGCGTCTGGAAACGCACCGTGAAGTGGCCGAGGCGCTGGGGCTGGAATGGGAGGAGTACTGCCAGTTCAACGAAATCGATCCTGAATAAAGGAGGCGAATTCTTTGCTGGTAGTTGTTTGACAAGGTATTTCGGCTGCAGGCCGCCCCGGGCGCCGTGCAGTCTCTGTTGGAAGCAGGTCCGGCGCTGTGCCGTGCGGGCCTTGAAAGTTAATCGACCGGCGTTGTTTTCAGTCGTCCCGTGTGGGGTGACTTCTGCTGCGTGACTCACTAGAATGTTTGCCCTTGATTCTGGAGTCGGGCTAACGCCGGCTAACGTCTGTGCAACGAGGAATATCCATGCAAGTTTCTGTTGAAAACACTTCCGCTCTCGAGCGCCGCATGACCATCGCCGTTCCGGCCGAGCGCGTCGAGAACGAAGTCAACAAGCGTCTGCAGCAGACTGCCAAGCGCGCCAAGATTGCGGGCTTCCGTCCTGGTAAAGTGCCGATGACCGTGATCCGTCAGCGTTTCGAGGCGGACGCCCGTCAAGAGGCTTTCGGTGACCTGGTCCAGGCTTCCTTCTACGAAGCCATCGTCGAGCAGAAGCTGAACCCGGCTGGCTCTCCGGCTGTAGAGCCGAAGTCCTTCGAAAAGGGCAAGGATCTGGAGTTCGTCGCCATCTTCGAAGTGTTCCCGGAGTTCACGGTTGCAGGCCTCGAGTCGATCAAGGTCGAGCGCCTGAGCGCCGAAGTGGCTGACAGCGACCTGGACAACATGCTGGAAGTGCTGCGCAAGCAGAACACCCGCTTCGAGGCCGTCGAGCGCGCTGCGCAGAACGACGACCAGGTCAACATCGATTTCGTCGGCAAGGTCGACGGTGAAGTGTTTGCCGGTGGTTCGGCCAAGGGCACCCTGCTGGTACTGGGCTCCGGCCGCATGATCCCGGGCTTCGAAGAGGGTCTGGTAGGCGCCAAGGCTGGCGAAGAGCGCGTTGTCAACGTGACCTTCCCAGAGGACTACCAGAACCTGGATCTGGCTGGCAAAGCCGCCGAGTTCACCATCACCGTCAACAGCGTTTCGGCACCTGTGCTGCCAGAGCTGAACGAAGAGTTCTTCGCCCAGTTCGGCATCAAAGAATCGACCCTGGAAGGCTTCCGCGCTGAAGTTCGCAAGAACATGGAGCGTGAGCTGCGTCAGGCGATCAAGACCAAGGTCAAGAACCAGGTCATGGACGGTCTGCTGGCCGCCAACCCGATCGAAGTGCCAAAAGCCCTGCTGGAAAACGAAGTCAACCGTCTGCGCGTGCAGGCTGTTCAGCAGTTCGGTGGCAACATCAAGCCTGAGCAACTGCCAGTCGAGCTGTTCGAAGAGCAAGCCAAGCGCCGTGTCGTGCTGGGCCTGATCGTGGCCGAAGTGGTCAAGCAGTTCGAGCTGAAGCCGGACGACGCCAAGGTTCGCGAGATGATCGAAGAAATGGCTTCGGCTTACCAGGAGCCTGAGCAGGTCATCGCCTGGTACTACAAGAACGACCAGCAACTGAACGAAGTGCGTTCGGTTGTGCTGGAAGAACAAGTTGTAGATACTGTTCTGCAGAAAGCGACTGTGACCGACAAGTCGGTCTCGTACGAAGAAGCCGTTAAACCAGCCGAGGCTCCTGCCGCTGCGGAGTAACAGGCTTCTCTCGTAGGAAACCTCCACAAGCCAGCCTTCGAGCTGGCTTGTGCGTATTCAAGCCATGACTATTTGGGAGTGAGCGCAGGACATGTCCCGCAATTCTTATATTCAGCAGAGCTCTGACATCCAGGCCGCAGGCGGCCTGGTCCCGATGGTTATCGAGCAGTCCGCCCGTGGCGAACGTGCTTACGACATCTACTCGCGCCTGTTGAAGGAGCGTGTGATCTTCCTGGTTGGCCCAGTAGAGGACTACATGGCCAACCTCGTCGTTGCGCAACTGCTGTTCCTTGAGGCAGAAAACCCGGACAAGGATATCCATCTGTACATCAACTCGCCGGGTGGTTCCGTCACCGCCGGCATGTCGATCTACGACACCATGCAGTTCATCAAGCCGGACGTTTCGACCATTTGCATCGGCCAGGCCTGCAGCATGGGCGCCTTCCTGCTGGCGGCAGGTGCCAAGGGCAAGCGTCATTGCCTGCCGAACTCGCGCGTGATGATCCACCAGCCGCTTGGCGGCTTCCAGGGTCAGGCCACCGATATCGAGATCCACGCCCAGGAAATCCTCAATATCAAGGCCCGTCTGAACGAGCTGCTGGCCTATCACACCGGCCAGGACCTCGAGACCATCAAGCGTGACACCGAACGTGACAACTTCATGAGCGCCTCGCGCGCAGCCGAGTACGGCCTGATCGACTCGGTCTACGACAAGCGGCAACTGGCCTCCTGAACCGGGAGGTCAGAGCAGGTGGGCGTCGAAAGCGCCTACCTGCGGACTTGAAAAAGCCCGCAATTGCCTTCATCTTGTGTTGCAAGCCTACCGGATTGGATCGATCGAATGACTGACACCCGTAACGGCGAGGACAGCGGCAAATTGCTTTATTGCTCCTTCTGCGGCAAAAGCCAGCACGAAGTGCGCAAACTGATTGCCGGGCCCTCGGTATTTATCTGCGACGAGTGCGTCGACCTGTGCAACGACATCATCCGTGAGGAGGTGCAGGAAGCCCAGGCCGAGAGCAGCGCGCACAAATTGCCTTCGCCGAAAGAAATCAGCGGCATCCTGGACCAGTACGTCATTGGTCAGGAGCGCGCAAAGAAGGTGCTGGCCGTAGCGGTGTACAACCACTACAAGCGCCTGAACCAGCGTGACAAGAAGGGTGACGAAGTCGAACTGGGCAAGAGCAACATCCTGCTCATCGGGCCGACTGGCTCGGGCAAGACCCTGCTCGCCGAAACCTTGGCACGCCTGTTGAACGTACCGTTCACCATTGCTGACGCCACCACCCTGACCGAAGCCGGTTATGTGGGTGAGGACGTCGAGAACATCATCCAGAAGCTGTTGCAGAAGTGCGACTACGACGTGGAAAAGGCCCAGATGGGCATTGTCTACATCGACGAAATCGACAAGATCTCGCGCAAGTCGGACAACCCGTCCATTACCCGTGATGTCTCGGGTGAGGGCGTGCAGCAGGCACTGCTGAAACTGATCGAGGGCACCGTGGCCTCGGTTCCGCCGCAGGGTGGCCGTAAGCACCCGCAACAGGAGTTCCTGCAGGTTGATACCCGCAACATCCTGTTCATCTGTGGTGGTGCGTTTTCGGGCCTGGAAAAGGTCATCCAGAACCGTTCCACCAAAGGTGGCATCGGTTTTGGCGCCGAAGTGCGCAGCAAGGAAGAGGGCAAGAAGGTTGGTGAGTCCCTGCGTGAGGTCGAGCCGGACGATCTGGTCAAGTTTGGCCTGATTCCGGAATTCGTCGGCCGTCTGCCGGTACTGGCTACCCTTGACGAGCTGGATGAGGCTGCGTTGATGCAGATCCTCACCGAGCCGAAGAATGCCCTGACCAAGCAGTATGCCAAGCTGTTCGAGATGGAAAGCGTCGACCTCGAGTTCCGCAGCGATGCGCTCAAGGCCGTTGCACGCAAGGCCCTGGAGCGCAAGACTGGTGCCCGTGGCCTGCGTTCGATCCTCGAAGGCGTTCTGCTCGATACCATGTACGAGATCCCTTCGAAAAAGGATGTCAGCAAGGTGGTTATCGACGAGAGCGTCATTGAGGGCACCTCGCAGCCGCTGATGATTTACGAAAACAGCGAACCGCAAGCCAAGGCCGCACCAGACGCCTGATTCAGGCAATGGCCGGTTTTCGGTTGCAAGCAAGAAGGGGGCCTACGGGCCCCTTTCTGCTTTTCCTGTGCAAGCGCTTGTAATTTCCCAAGCATGCCCCCACATTAGGTCCAAGCATCATTTCCACCGGTTTCCGGCCATAAGGCCGCTGTAGAGGCGAAATCATGAAGACCACCCTCGACTTGCCTCTTTTGCCATTGCGCGATGTCGTTGTTTACCCGCACATGGTTATCCCGCTGTTCGTGGGGCGTGAAAAGTCCATCGAAGCCCTCGAGGCGGCGATGACGGGCGAAAAGCAGATCCTTCTGCTGGCCCAGAAGAATCCAGCCGACGACGACCCGGGTGAGGACGCCCTGTACCGCGTCGGTACCGTTGCCACCGTGCTGCAACTGCTGAAGCTGCCTGATGGCACCGTCAAGGTGCTGGTCGAAGGCGAGCAGCGTGGTGCGGTCGAGCGCTTCTCCGAAGTTGAAGGGCACATCCGTGCCGAAGTCTCCCTGATCGACGAAACCGACACTGCCGAGCGCGAGTCGGAAGTCTTCGTGCGCACCCTGCTGTCGCAGTTCGAACAGTACGTTCAACTGGGCAAGAAAGTGCCTGCCGAAGTGCTGTCTTCGCTGAGCAGCATCGAAGAGCCAGGACGCCTGGTCGACACCATGGCCGCGCACATGGCCCTGAAGATCGAGCAGAAGCAGGAAATTCTTGAAATCGTCGACTTGACTACCCGTGTCGAGCACGTGCTGGCACTGCTGGATGCCGAAATCGACCTGCTGCAGGTCGAAAAGCGCATTCGCGGCCGGGTCAAGAAGCAGATGGAGCGTAGCCAGCGCGAGTACTACCTGAATGAGCAGATGAAGGCCATTCAGAAAGAGCTTGGCGATGGTGACGAAGGCCACAATGAAGTCGAAGAGCTGAAAAAACGCATCGAAGCCGCAGGTCTGCCTAAAGATGCCCTGGCCAAGGCCCAGGCGGAGCTGAACAAGCTCAAGCAGATGTCTCCGATGTCGGCCGAAGCTACCGTGGTGCGCTCGTACCTGGACTGGCTGGTGCAGGTGCCGTGGAAGGCACAGAGCAAGGTGCGTCTGGACCTGACCAAGGCCGAGGAAATCCTCGATGCCGACCACTATGGCCTGGAAGAGGTCAAGGAACGCATCCTCGAGTACCTTGCCGTGCAGAAGCGCGTCAAGAAAATCCGCGGGCCGGTGCTGTGCCTGGTCGGGCCACCCGGCGTCGGCAAGACCTCGCTGGCCGAGTCGATCGCTGCCGCCACCAACCGCAAGTTCGTGCGCATGGCCCTGGGTGGCGTGCGTGACGAGGCCGAGATCCGTGGCCACCGCCGTACCTACATTGGCTCCATGCCGGGTCGCCTGATCCAGAAGATGACCAAGGTGGGTGTGCGCAACCCGTTGTTCCTGCTCGACGAAATCGACAAGATGGGCAGCGACATGCGCGGCGACCCAGCCTCGGCGCTGCTGGAAGTGCTCGACCCTGAGCAGAACCACAACTTCAACGACCACTACCTGGAGGTCGACTATGACCTCTCGGACGTGATGTTCCTTTGCACCTCGAACTCAATGAACATCCCGCCGGCGCTGCTGGACCGGATGGAAATCATCCGTCTGCCTGGCTACACCGAGGACGAGAAGATCAACATCGCCATCAAGTACCTGGTGCCCAAGCAGGTCAAGGCCAACGGCTTGAAGAAGGAAGAGCTGGAGGTCGATGTCTCGGCGATTCGCGACATCATCCGCTACTACACCCGTGAAGCCGGTGTACGGGGCCTGGAGCGGCAAATTGCCAAGGTCTGCCGTAAGGTGGTCAAGGAACATACCGGGCAGAAGCAGGTCAAGGTCAAGGTGGCCAGCGAGCAGCTGGAGCACCTGCTGGGCGTGCGCAAGTTCCGCTATGGTCTGGCCGAGCAGCAGGACCAGATCGGTCAGGTTACCGGCCTGGCCTGGACCCAGGTGGGCGGTGAGTTGCTGACCATCGAGGCCGTGGTCATCCCCGGCAAGGGCCAGTTGATCAAGACCGGCTCGCTGGGCGATGTCATGGTCGAATCGATTACCGCCGCGCAGACCGTGGTACGCAGCCGGGCCCGCAGCCTGGGGATTGCCGCCGACTTCCACGAGAAGCACGACGTGCACATTCACATGCCTGAGGGCGCCACGCCGAAGGATGGCCCAAGTGCCGGTATCGGCATGTGCACCGCACTGGTGTCGGCGCTGACGCAGATTCCGGTACGTGCCGACGTGGCCATGACCGGCGAAATCACCTTGCGTGGCCAGGTATTGGCCATTGGCGGGCTGAAGGAAAAACTGCTGGCGGCACACCGTGGCGGGATCAAGACGGTGATCATTCCCGAGGAGAATGTTCGCGATCTCAAGGAGATTCCTGAAAATATCAAACAGGATCTTCAGATCAAACCGGTCAAATGGATTGACGAAGTCCTGCAAATTGCGCTGCAATACGCCCCGGAGCCCTTGCCAGATGTGGCTCCGGAGATTGTCGCGAAAGATGAAAAGCGCGACGGCGATGCCAAGGAAAGAATTAGCACGCATTAGTAGTTTTCAGCTGGGGGGCTTTCCTTGACAGTTTTTTCGAGGCCTTGCTATAAAGCGGCACGCTATTGTCGTCAGGCCGCCCAGCACACGTTTCATAAGCTTTTCATTACATACTTAGAAACAAACTCAATAGAGAAATAAGGGGACTTAGAGTGAACAAGTCGGAACTGATTGACGCTATCGCCGCATCTGCTGACATCCCGAAAGCTGTAGCCGGCCGTGCGCTGGACGCAGTCATCGAATCCGTCACCGGCGCCCTGAAGCAAGGTGACGATGTGGTACTGGTTGGCTTCGGTACCTTCTCGGTCAAGGAGCGCGCCGAGCGTACCGGCCGCAACCCGCAAACCGGCAAGGCAATCAAGATCGAAGCCGCCAAGGTTCCAGGTTTCAAGGCAGGCAAAGGCCTGAAAGACGCCGTCAACTAAGTCGTCTTTCAGCCGGGCCCGGCCTTGCCTGGTCCGAGCACGGTGATGGCGGGGCGCAAACGTTCCCGCCTGACACGTTTGCTAAGAAAAGGCGCATCCTCGGATGCGCCTTTCTTTTATCAGGATTCTACCCACGCTCCGCGGTTGTCGACGCAGTGGTACAGCCGTTTCTGGGGGACGCATGCTGCAAAATATCAGGGACAATTCACAAGGTTGGATTGCCAAGACCATCATCGGCCTTATCGTCGTGTTGATGGCATTGACCGGTTTCGAAGCCATTTTCCAGGCCGCCACTCATAGCCAGGACGCCGCCAAGGTGAACGGCCAGACCATCAGCCAGAACGAACTGAGCCAGGCGGCCGACATGCAGCGCCGTCAACTGATGCAACAGTTGGGCAAGGATTTCGACCCGGCGCTGCTGGATGACAAGTTGCTGCGTGAAGAAGCACTCAAGGGGCTGATCAGCCGCAAGCTGCTGCTGCAAGGTGCTGAGGATGCCAAGTTCGCATTCTCCGACGCTGCGCTGGACCAGGTGATCTTGCAGACCCCTGAGTTCCAGGTGGACGGCAAGTTCAGCGCTGACCGTTTCGACCAGGTGATTCGCCAGATGGGCTACGGCCGCATGCAGTTCCGCGAGATGCTCGGCGAGGAAATGCTGATCGGCCAACTGCGCACTGGCCTGGCCGGTAGCAGCTTCGTCACCGATCAGCAGGTCGACGCCTTTGCTCGCCTGGAAAAGCAGACCCGCGACTTTGCTTCCCTGACCTTCAAGGCCGACCCGGCCGCAGTCAAGGTCAGCGATGAAGAGGTCAAGGCGCACTACGACCAGCACGCCAAGGAGTTCATGTCGCCTGACCAGGTCGTGATCGACTACATCGAACTGAAAAAGTCGGCCTTCTTCGACCAGGTCAAAGTGACCGACGAAGAGCTCAAGGCCCAGTACGAGAAGGAAATCGCCAACCTCGCCGAGCAGCGCCATGCCGCGCACATCCTCATCGAGGTCAACGACAAGGTCACCGACGCCCAGGCCAAGGCCCGCGCCGAAGAGATCGAGCAGCGTCTGGCCAAGGGTGAGGACTTTGCCGCTCTGGCCAAGGAGTTCTCTCAGGACCCAGGCTCCGCCAACAGCGGTGGTGATCTCGGCTTCGCCGGCCCGGGTGTATACGACCCAGCCTTCGAAGAGGCGCTGTACAAGCTGCAGGATGGCCAGGTATCTGCACCGGTGCGTACCGAGTTTGGCTACCATTTGATCAAGCTGCTGGGCGTGCAGGCGCCAGAAGTACCGAGCTTCGCCAGCCTGAAGGACAAACTGACCCGCGATCTGAAGATGCCACTGGTCGAGCAGCGTTATGTCGACGCCAGCAAGCAACTGCAGGATGCTGCCTACGAGGCTTCCGATCTGGCCCAGCCGGCCCAGGACCTGAACCTCAAGGTACACACCTCCGCTGCCTTCGGCCGCGAGGGCGGTGAAGGTATTACTGCCAACCGTGCGGTGGTGCAGGCTGCGTTCTCTGAAGAAGTGCTGGATGAGGGGGCCAATAGCACCGCCATCGAGCTTGACCCTGAGACCACCGTGGTGCTGCGCGTCAAGGAGCACCGCAAGCCAGAGCAACTGCCGCTGGAAGCTGTGGCCAAGAACATCAGGGAGCACCTGGCCAAAGAGAAGGCGACTGCCGAGCTCAAGGCCAAGGCGGACAAGCTGATTGCCGGCCTGCGCGACGGTTCCATCGCAGCAGGCAGCGTGCACGAAGGCCTGGGCTGGAAAGCCTATGAAGCAGTCACCCGTGGTGAGGACGGTATTGATCCGGCCGAACTGCAGGCACTGTTCCGTCTGGGCAAGCCGCAAGCCAAGGACAAGCCTGTTTACGGCAGTGTAGTGCTGCGTGACGGTAGCCTGGTGGTGTTGCAGCTCAAGGGTGTGAACGAAGGCGCTACCGCCACCGACGAAGAGAAGCAGCAGATTCGCCGCTACCTCGCGTCACGTGCTGGCCAGCAGGACTTTGCCGCTTACCGCAAGCAGCTGGAAGCCAATGCAGACATCACCCGTTACTAAGGTGTTCGTTGCATGAAGAAACAGGCCGCCTCGCGCGGCCTGTTTCGTTTTCGCCAGCCGCGAGGACGGCCATTGTCGAAGACCGCACTGCCTCAGGGGCGGCGCCGACCAGATTCTACCGCTTCACCCCTTCATAACTGTCCAGCGTATCGCGTGCAATCTCTCGCCCCAGGGCGATGAGCTCCGGCGCCTTGTAGAACTCAAAGAACCGGCACACCCGCTTGGGCACGTTGATCAGCACATCCGGCGGATAGCCGGCAATCTTGTACTGTGCCAACGAAGTCTGCATGACCTCGAAGCTCTGGTTGATCAAGTCCAGCAGCGAGGCCGGCCCCACGTTGTCGATGATGAAAGAACCGGTGGCCGACTTCGGCGCGCCCTCGCGCTCCGGGGCCGCCGCTGATTGCTGGCTTTCCGGGTCGGCGCTGTCGGCCAGCCACGGGCTTGGTGGCGCCAACCCTTCGGCGACGATTTCCTTTTCGATGCGGATCAGCTCTTCCGCCGGTTTGCGCCGGAACGGCAGGCGTGAGCCCAGCGAACTCAGCAAGGCGTCAAAACGCATCTTGAACGCTGCCGGGCGCTCAATCACTGGCAACTGGTACTGCTTCTGGTTGGTGGCGTTGAGGTTCACCGCGATGATCAGGTCGCAATGGCTGGACACCACAGGCACGATTGGCAGCGGGTTGAGGATGCCGCCGTCGACAAGCATGCGGTTGCCTTGCATCACCGGCGTGAACAGGCTGGGAATGGCCGCCGAGGCGCGCATGGCCTGGTGCAGGCAACCCTCCTGGAACCAGATTTCCTGTTGGTTGGTAAGGTCGGTCGCCACTGCGGTATAGGGTATGCGCAGTTGCTCGATGTTTATCTCGCCGACGATCTTGCGGATCTGCCCGAACACCTTGTCGCCGCGAATTGCACCGAGGCGAAAGCTGACGTCGACCAGGCGCAGCACATCCAGGTAGTCGAGGCTCTCGATCCAGTTGCGATAGTCGTCCAGCTTGCCGGCGGCATAGATACCGCCAATCACCGCGCCCATGGAACACCCCGCCACGCAGGCTATGTCGTAGCCGCGGCGCTCGATTTCTTCGATCACGCCGATGTGTGCATACCCTCGGGCTCCGCCCGACCCCAGTACCAGTGCCACACGTTTACTCATGAACATTCCCCGGCCAGTGCCATCATGGTCCTACAATGCACCCATCGCTGCCTGTGCTTCAATGTAGATCGTGCTGAGCTACTGTAATAAAACTGGCCAGGCAACGCCGGCTGGGCATGGCACTTTCCAGCTGTCGGAGCGTCGAACAGCCACCGTTTATCCATAGAGGTATTACTGATGAAAGCCTGGATCTGCCTTCCACTGATTGCCTTGGCCCTTGCTGGCTGCGCGGGCAAGACGGCCTACCGTGACAGCTGCGCGACCCAGCTGGATGCCGCCTGGAAGGAGCTGGATCTGGCCAAGGCCGAAGGCTTCGCCGGTGCCGTCAGTTACTCCAAGGCCTTGTCGTTGCTGACCGGGGCCAAGACCCAGCAGCAGTTCGAAGGCTATGAAAGCTGTACCCGCAAAGCCGAAAAGGCCCGCTTCTACATTCGTGAATCTCGCGCTGGGCGCTGACCAGGGAGCATCGTATGTCTGTCATGCTCGACCATGTAGTTGCCCAGATACTGACCTTGCAGGTGCGCTTGCTGGCCTGTCGTGAACGCCTGGCTGCCAATACCGACAGCGAGGCCTTGCACGACTTGCGTATCACCTTGCGGCGCCTGCGCAGTCTGTTGAGGCCGTTGCGTGGGCTGCCCGGCGTGGAGCAGCTTGAGGATGCTGCAAGTTCGCTGGGTACCCTTACCACGCCCTTGCGTGATCGTGAGGTACTGGCGGCCGAGCTGATCGGGCGCGGTCATGCGGCAGCCGGGCAGCGGCGTCTGCAGGGGCGTGACAGAACCTTTGCAAGTGTCGCTGCCAGCCCGCAGCTGGCCAGGGTACTGGCGATTGTTGACGCCTTTCCATTGTTCCTGCGTGCGGCGGGCCGGGAGGGGCTGGTCAAATCGCTGGACAAACGCATCGACAAGCGCCTGGTCAAACAATGGCGCACGTTGCACGAAGCGTTGCAGGACCCGGCTCACGATCGCCACCGGCTGCGTTTGCTGATAAAGCGTGCACGCTATGGCGATGAGGCCTATCCGCAACTCGATCACGCAGGAAAGAAACTGCAACGTGTACTGAAAAAGGCTCAGGCCGACCTGGGCGATTGGCACGACCGCCTGCAATGGCTGCTGCAAGCTCGCGACCATGCCGACCTGCTGCCCTGCAAGGCCGATTGGGAGCAGGAGCTGCATGAGGCGGAGCGCCAGTCAGATGTGACGCTGGATACCCTGCAAGAGGCGCTGGCGCGGCGTTATCACGGAAAATGACCGATTTGCGGGCTGATTGTCCGGGGTTTGCTGGCTAGGATGAGTGGACCTTTTCCTTTGCAGGCAGGAGCCGGCCAATGAATTTCAACCAACTGCTCGACGCCGTGCGGGCCAACCCGGATTCCGTCAGCATTCCGCCCAGCTGGGCTCAGGGGCGCGCAGCCTTTGGCGGCCTGATGGCGGCCATGGTGTACGAAGCCATGCGCCTTAGGCTCTGCGACAGCCGCCCGGTACGCTCATTGGCCATCAGCTTCGTGGCACCAGCGGCTGCGGATGTGCCCATCCGCTTCGAGGTGGAGGTCTTGCGCGAAGGCAAGGCGGTTAGCACGTTGCTGGGCCGCGCCGTTCAGGATGGCCAAGTGGTCACCTTGGTGCAGGGCAATTTCGGTGCGGGCCGGCCTTCGGTGGTGGAAGTGCCGGCGTTACCTGCCGTTGAAATGCCTGCGCTCGACGCGGCGGCCCCGGAGTTGCCCTATATCAAAGGCGTTACCCCTGAGTTCATGCGGCATGTTGCCCTGCGCTGGGCGGTAGGTGGGCTTCCGTTCAGTGGCAATAAGTCGCGCAAGATGGGCGGCTGGGTGCGTTTGCGGGATGTGCTGGAAGAACCGGTGAACGAGGCGCACTTGCTGGCGTTGGTCGATGCCTGGCCACCCAGCCTTATGCCGTTTCTCAAGCAGCCCGCTGCGGGCAGTACGCTGACCTGGACCATTGAGTTCATCCAGCCTACGGCGAAGTTGTCGACCCTGGATTGGTGCCGATACTGCGTGGAGACCGAGCATGCGCGGGATGGCTATGGGCATGCTGCTGCGGCATTGTGGACAGCGCAGGGCGAGTTGTTGGCCTTGAGCCGGCAGACCGTCACCGTTTTCGCCTGATCCTTACCAGGCTGCTCACAGGAGCGCTCCGGCAACTGACTCAGTGTCGGTGCTTGTGCCGCTCCCGCCAGGCCCTCCACCAGGCCCCGCTCACCACAAAGCGCGGAAAGGTGATGAACTGCTCGGTCAGTAAGCGCTGCACGGCATCCTGGCGGTTGGCGAACGGTTCGGGCTGCTCGGCTTCAAGGCGGTGGCCTTGGCGCTGCAGGCCCAGTGCGGCGATCAGGGCAATCACGCCCACCGCGATCTGGCCGAGGTCGAAACCGAAGAGTCCGGACAGCACCAGTAGTGCCCCCAAAATGAACAAAGGAACGGCAATCAGGTGCAGCACCAGGTTGGCCGGGTGGCGGTGATTATGGTGGTAGCCGCGCCATTGCCAGGCGGGAAGATTGGGCAGGCGTTTGCTCATGGGGATTTCCTCTCGGTCATGCCCAAAGCTTAGTGCGGCCCCCAGGCGGGGGCCAATCGAACCTGGCTATGGTGACTATAGCTTGAGCTGGCCAATGGCCTTGTTCAGTTCGCCGGCCAGGGTCGCCAGTTCGCTGCTGGTGGTCGCCGAGCCGACCGTCTGCTGCACGGTCCGCTCGGTGACATCGCGGATGCTGACCACCGCGCGGTTCATTTCCTCGGCTACCTGGCTTTGCTGCTCGGCCGCTACAGCGATCTGGGTATTGCTCTCGCGCATCTGTGCCACGGCACCGGTAATTTCAGCCAGTGCCTCGCCGGCCTCCTGAGCCTGACGCACGCAGTCGTCGGCCTTGTACGAGCTTTCCTGCATGAACTCCACCGCATCGCGGGTGCCCGACTGCAGGGCCGAAACCATGGTGGTGATCTCATCCGTGGAGGTTTGCACGCGTTTGGCCAGGTTGCGCACTTCATCGGCCACCACGGCAAAGCCGCGGCCCAGGTCGCCGGCGCGCGCGGCTTCGATGGCAGCGTTGAGTGCCAGCAAGTTGGTCTGTTCGGCAATACTGTGGATCACACTGACGACACCGTTGATCTTCTGGCTGTCCTCGGCCAACTGGCGAATCATTTCGGCAGTTTGCTGCACGCCGCTGGAAAGCCCGGAAATCGAATCCTGCACTCGGCTGACCACCGCTTGGCCGCTGCCGGCCAAGGTGTCGGCGGTTTGTGACAAATCGCGGGTGGCACCGGCGTGTTGGGCAATGTGGTGCACGGTCGCCGACATTTCGTTGATGGCAGTGGCGGCCTGGTCGGTTTCACTCTGCTGGCCGAGCATGCCATGGCGGACGTCACTCATGCTGGCGGCCAGGCGTGCAGCGCCCGAGTCCAGCTGTGCTGCGCTTTGGGCGACGGTGCTGACCACGCGGTGGTAGGTGGACTGCATGGCGTTGAAGGCCCCGGCCATCTGGCCGACCTCGTCGCCACTGGCCAGCGGTACGCGGGCCGACAAGTCACCGGTTTTTTCCACGTGCAGCATCACGTCCTTGAGGGTGTTGAGCTGGCTGAGCAGGAAGCGGATCAGCAGTTGGGAGGCACCGAGCATGGCCAGCATCAGGATCAGTACACACACCGCGTAGTTGCTGAAGCGATCGAAGAATACCTGGCGCAGACTGGGGGACTGAGCCAGCACAGCCAACTGCTGGTCGCCGTTGCGCAGCACCTGAGCGCCACGCAGCGGGTTTTCACCGAGGATCCAGGCGCTTGGCAGTTCTACCCAGCCATTGGCATTGCGCAGGGCATCGAGCGCTTCTCCGGCGAAGGTTGGTGTTTGCCCCGTTTGCCAACTGATGACATTGGCCGGGCGTGGCAGTGCTTGCCCGGCTGGCCAGGCGGCCAGCAACTGGGCTTGCGCGGCCGCTTGGGCCTGAGCCGCCTCGGCACGTGCGCGTTGCTCCAGGTGCACGGCATACAGCACCAGCAGCAAGGTGGTGACAAAGGCCACTGCGTTGACGGCCCAGAACTTGTACTTCAGGGAAACATTGCTAAGCCAGGCACCCATGGGCAGGTCTTCTCTGAGTTGAGCGGAAACAATATTGGCAAGGTGCCATCATTGTGCCCGCATCCTCCACGGGATTTGTTGATGCATATCAACGGCGTTCACCCACCTCGCAGAAACCCGCAAGAATCAGGGGAGCTGGAAAAAATCGCGGGCCGTTGCCGTGGTATGCGCTGCCGTGTGCTCGGCTGACTCACCGCGATGTGAGGCCACCTCGCGCAGTACTTCCGGCAAGAACGCCGGCTCGTTGCGCCCGCTTTTGGGCTTGGGCCGCAAGCTGCGCGGCAGCAGGTAGGGCGCGTCGCTTTCCAGCATCAGCCGGCCTTGAGGAATGTTGCCTACCAGCGGGTGCAGGTGAGTGCCGCGGCGTTCGTCGCAGATCCAGCCGGTAATGCCGATATGCAGGTCCAGGTCCAGGTAGGCGAACAGCGCCTCGCGCTCACCGGTAAAGCAGTGCACCACTGCGCCCGACAGGTGGTCGCGGTACTCCCTGAGAATCGCCAACAAGCGCTCGCTGGCATCGCGCTCGTGCAGGAACACCGGCAGGCGCAGCTCCGCAGCTAGCGTCAGCTGGGCTTCCAGGGCTTTTTCCTGGAGCGGGCG
Source organism: Pseudomonas sp. YQ_5 (assembly GCF_043103305.1). Taxonomy (NCBI): domain Bacteria; kingdom Pseudomonadati; phylum Pseudomonadota; class Gammaproteobacteria; order Pseudomonadales; family Pseudomonadaceae; genus Pseudomonas; species Pseudomonas sp. YQ_5. The sequence goes on from NZ_JBICJS010000040.1 coordinate 15,169, forward strand.
AGGGGAAAAGTCGCGGTTGAAATCCAGGCCGCATTCGCCCACAGCGCGTACGCGCGGTTCACTCAACAACAGTCGCAACTGGCGCTCGCTGTCGGCATCCCAGGCCTTGGCATCGTGTGGGTGTACGCCGGCCGTGGCGAACAGGTGCGCGCCGCTGGCATCCAGTTGTTGGCACAGCTCCAGCGCTTGTTCGCTGACCGCCAGGCTGGTGCCTGTCAGTAGCATTTGCGTAACGCCGGCCTCCAGTGCGCGCTCGACAACGGCTGCCTGTTGGTCGTGAAAGCTGCTGTTGGTCAGGTTGACGCCGATATCGATCAGTTGCATGGTGCTATCTCGTGCCGCGGGGCGGCCAGCATAGCAAAAACCGGGTTTTTCTGAAAAAGCCAAGAACTTCATGCTGTTGCCGTGGTCTTTTACCGTCGTTTATCACTTGGCGGTGCAACTCATGGATGCCGCTCACCGACCATGGACACGTTTTCGCATGCTGCGATGCTGGCTCATTTTCCTGCTGATGCTCGGGGTGGCCTTTACCGGCACCGCCCAGGCGCGTTCGCCGGGCCCGCAGCAGCACATACCGCCTGCCAAGGTACGTGACCTGCCGCAGATTCGCACCAGCAAAGTACTGCGAGTGCTGGTCAACCAGAGCCGCAACAGCTCCGGCGAGGTCAAGGGCGAGCCAGTCGGCATAGAGTATTATCGCCTGCGTGCCCTGGAGCATTTCCTCAATGCTCGTACCGCCGACGACCAGCAGATCCAGCTAACGCTCATCCCGCGAGCCAAGGAGCAGTTGCTGGGCGCTCTGGCCCGCGGCGAGGGTGATCTGGCTGCCCCGGGCGAGCTGCTTGACCCCACGACGGTGGGCGCTGTCAGCAGCAGTGCGCCGATACTCGACCAGGTGCCGCTGACGCTGGTCGGGCGCAAAGGCGAGCGAAGTTTCAGCAAGGTCGAACAGCTGTCAGGGCGTACCGTCGCCTTGACCAGCGCCAGTGCCGCGGGGCCGCTGATCCAGCAGGTCAACCAGCAACTGGCACTGCGCAAGCGGCCGCCGATCAAAGTGGAGTGGGTCGATTCGACGCTGGCAGTGGAGGATGTGCTGGAGATGGTACAGGCTGGCATCTACCACCTGACCGTAGTCGAGCAGCCCATTGCCCGGCGTTGGGCCCGGGTTATGCCGCGGCTGCGCCTGGACAGCCGGGTGCGCCTGGGTGCGCCGCAAGCCATGCGCTGGTATGTAGGGCGTGATGCGCCGCAATTGTTGGCCGCAGTCGATCGCTTTCTGCAAGGTTACCGCGCGCCCGATAACCAGGATGCAGCGTTCGAGCGTATCTACCGCCGCCAGTACCGGGTACACAACCCCTTGGCCAGCAAAGGCCGCCAGCGTCTGGCCTCGGTGCGGGCAGTGTTGCAGAAGCATGGTCAGGCGCAACAGATCGACTGGCTCAACCTGGCTGCACTGGCCTTCAAGGAGTCGACGCTCAACCCGGCTGCACGCGGCACTGGCGGTGCCCATGGTCTGATGCAGATTACCCCTTCGGCGGCCCAACGGGTGGGGGTGAGCAATACCGCGACGGTAGATGGCAATGTCCTGGCCAGTGCCCGTTACCTGGCGCTTATCCGGCGCAAGTTTTTTGCCAGTGCCAAGATCAATGAGCGTGAGCGCATGGCCTTTGTGCTGGCAGCCTACAACCTTGGCCCCGAGCGGGTTCAGGCCATGCGCGCAGAGGCCCGACGGCGAGGGCTCAACGGTAACCAGTGGTTCTTCCAGACAGAGCGTATCGCCATGGAGCAGGTGGGGATGGGACCGGTCAATTTCGTCAATAGCATCAACAAGTACTACCTGGCGTTCAACCGCGAACGCACAGCACTGGAGCGCGTAGCGAAGCGTTAACAATCGATTATATCGATTGTTATGTTGGGTTTTTTGCGATTTTCATATCTATCGAATTGATTATGATGGCGCCCATCCCAACACAACTGCTTCGCTTCAAGGACGCTTCCACATGAACAACACTACCTTCAACGCACTGTTCTCTACCCGTGCTGGCGCAGGCCTAAGCGTTATCCGCATCCTGGTCGGCATCATCTTCATGGCCCATGGTGCGCAAAAACTCTTCGGCCTGTTCGGTGGCTACGGCCTGGAAGGCACCGGCCAATGGATGGAAAGCATCGGCCTGGCGCCGGGTTATCTGATGGCCTTGCTGTCCGGCAGTGCTGAATTCTTCGGTGGCCTGGCACTGGTGGTCGGCCTGCTGGCTCGCCCGGCGGCCCTGGCGCTGACGGTGACCTTGATAGTGGCGATCGTTTCGGTGCACATCGGCAACGGCCTGTTCATGTCCAACAATGGCTATGAGTTCGCCCTGGCGCTGTTGGCCGGCACTGTTGCAATCATGATCGAAGGCGCCGGCCGCTTCTCGCTCGACCGGCTGATCGCCCGCTAATCACCTGCAAGCTGCGAGCTACGAGCCGCAGGCAAGCGCGGGCCAATACTCGGCTTGTTCTTGCTTGCGGCTTGTAGCTTGCAACTTGGTGCTCATCGCTCTAGCATACCGCCTGCGCCGATTTAAACAGCTACTTGCGGGGCGCAGGAACGCCCCAATTCCGGGCCGTCCGAAATACCGCTAAAGCGCTGGTTCGGTGACGCCTCCCACCGCTGCCCAGCGGGATTCGCGAGGCGGAGAGAAGCTCCATGAGTTGCCCACGTACCAGTGTCTGTTTGAGCCCTTTGCCTGCCAGCCAGGCGTCCCGCACACCGCGCATCCTGCTCGGCGGCCGGCATCAACCCACCCTTTTGCGTCATCTTGAAGGCCTGTCACGGCGTAAAGGGCAGGCGCGTGCCTTTCTGATCCAGTTCGCCGATAGCGGCTGCCACCTCGCGCAGTTTGGCAATGACCGTTTCGACCTGGCTGTGATCCAGGCGCCGGCGTCGGACGAGGCCGCCGAAGTCATAGGGCATCTCACCCGCATCGCGCGTCAAGGCCTGATAACCCGCCGCTGAGGAATGCGCTATTGAGCACCAATATCATCACCACAGAAGGCCATGAGGCGCTGAAGAAAGAGCTGGACCACCTGTGGCGGGTGTATCGCCCGGAAATCACCCAAAAGGTTGCCTGGGCGGCGTCGTTGGGTGACCGCAGCGAGAACGCGGACTACCAGTACAACAAGAAGCTGCTGCGCGAAATCGACCGCCGGGTGCGATACCTGCGCAAGCGTCTTGAAGATGTGAAAGTAGTGGCCTACGCGCCTGAGCAGGAAGGCAAAGTGTTTTTCGGTGCCTGGGTAGAGATCGAGAACGACGAGGGCGAGACCATGAAGTTTCGCATTGTCGGCTACGACGAGATCTACGGGCGCAACGATTACATCTCGATCGATTCGCCCATGGCTCGCGCCTTGCTGAAGAAGGAGGAAGGTGATGAGGTGGTGGTGCATACACCTACCGGTGAGGCAACCTGGTATGTCAGCAGCATCAGTTATGGCCAGGGCGTTTCGACGGGCTGACTGGTCCGTCTTGCGTCAGCTTGAGGCATGTGCTGTCCCGGCAGAAGCGCTGACAGCCAGGCCTCAAGCCTCGCGCAACACCGCCAGCGGGCTGGCATTCAACGCCCGCCGTGTTCCCAGTACTCCAGCACCACCCACCAGCAGTGCCCCCGTCAGCGGCAACACCAGCAGCCACGGGTGCGGGCTCCACTGCAAGTCGAAGGCATAGCGGTACAGCACCCAGGTAATCAGTTCGCAGCCCACGGCCGCCAATAGCCCGCTGGCCGCACCCAGCAGGCCGAACTCGATACGCCGGGCCTTGACCAGCAACGGCCGCGCCGCGCCCAGTGCGCGCAACAGTGCGCCTTGGCGAATACGCTCGTCCAGCGTGGCCTGCAAGCCAGCGAACAGCACGGCCAGTCCGGCGGCCAGCACGAACAGCAGCACATACTCCACCGCCAGGGTGACCTGGGCGAGGATGCTGCGCAGCTGGTCGAGCAAGGCATCCACCTGCAGGATGGTCACCGCCGGAAACGCCCGTGACAGCGCGACGACATCCAGGTCATGCCCCGGTGCCAGATAGAAGCTGGTCAGGTAAGTGGTCGGCAGCCCCTGCAGCGTGCCAGGCTGGAAGATCATGTAGAAGTTCGGCTGGAAGCTGTCCCAATGCACGTTGCGCAGGCTGCTCACGCGGGCCTGGCGCTGCTGGCCGCCAATATCGAACGTCAGCAGGTCGCCCATTTGCAGTTTCAGGCTGCTGGCCAGTTGCGCTTCCACCGAAACTCCGGGGATGTCGTTGTCGGCTGGCAAGGCTTGCCACCAGCTGCCGGCGCTCAACACATTGCCTTCGGGCAACTCGGCGGCCCAGGTCAGGCTGAGGTCGCGCTGCACGGCGCGCTCGCCTGCCGAGTCCTTGCTGACCACCTGCTGTACCGGTTTTTCATTGATTTGCACCAGGCGCCCGGGTGTCACCGGGTACAGCGGTGCCGAAGCGGCATTGACCTGGTGCAGGCGTTGAGCGAACAACTCTCGGTCATCCGGCAGGATGTTCAGGGCAAAGTGATTAGGCGCATCCTTGGGAAGCTGTGCTTGCCAGGTATCGAGCAGCTCTGCGCGCAGCAGGGCGACCAGGGCCATGGCCAGCAGTATCAGGCCGAAGGCCAAGGCCTGGCCTGCCGCAGCCATGGGGTGGCGTAATAGCTGGCCCAGCCCCAGGCGCCAGGTGAGTGGCGCGCCGGCCAGCAGCTGGCGCAGGCTGCGCAAACCGAGCAGCAGCAAGCCGCCGAGCAGAAGCGCGGCGACCAGGCCGCCACCGAGCAGGGCAAAGGTGAGCAGCAGGTCGAGGCTCAGGCGCCACATGATCAGGCCCAGGGCGAGCAGGGCGGCGCCGTACACCAGCCAACTGCTCGCAGGTATGGGCAGCAGGTCACGGCGCAGCACGCGAAGTGGCGGCACTTGGCCCAGCGCTGCGATCGGCGGCAGGGCGAAGCCAGCCAGTGCCACCAGCCCGGTACCGATACCTGCCAGCGCTGGAATGATGCCGCCGGCGGGCACCACGCTCGGCAGCAAGCCGTGCAGCAGACGGAACAGGCCCAGCTGAGCCAGCCAGCCGAGCAAGGCGCCGGCCAGGGCAGCGACCAGCCCGAGCATGGCGAGTTGCAGGGAATACAGACCCAACGCCTGGTGGCGCGACAGCCCCAGGCAGCGCAGCAGGGCGCTGGCGTCCAGTCGGCGTGCAGCATAGCGGCTGGCCGACAGAGCCACGGCTACGCCTGCCAGCAGCACAGCCACAAGACTGGCCATGTTCAGGTAGCGTTCGGCTTTGCCCAGTGCGCCGCCGATCTGTTGGTTGCCATCGCGGGTGTCACGCAGGCGCTGGTTGGCGGCCAGGTCTTTTTCCACGGTGTGGCGGTACTGCGCCAGCGCCTCGGCATCGCCGCGCCACAGGTCGCGGTAAGTGACCCGGCTGCCCGGCTGGATCACTCCGGTGGCTTCCAGGTCGGCCAGGTTCATCATCACGCGCGGGGTAAGGCTGTAGAAGTTGTTGGCGCGGTCCGGTTCGTAGGTAAGCACACGGCTCATCCGCAGGGTTTTCATGCCCACGTCGATGCTGTCGCCGATCGCCAGCCCCAGTGCCGCCAACAGCCGAGGTTCGACCCACACCTCGCCAGGGGCAGGGCCGCCGCCGGGCGTTTCTTCGGCATAGGGGGCCGGAGCGCTGCGTACTTGCCCGCGCAATGGGTAGGCGCCGTCGGCGGCCTTTACGCTGGACAGCTGGATGCCATTGTCGCCGCCGACCACGCTGGTGAACTCGACCACCTGTGCATGGCGCAAGCCCAGTGCCTTGCCGGCATCGAGCTGTTGTTCGCGGGCCGGGGCACTGCCCTGCAGTACCAGATCGGCGCCAAGGAACTCGCTGGCGCGCAGCTGCATGGCGCCGTTGAGGCGGGCGCCGAAATAGCCGATAGCGGTGCTGGCGGCTACCGCTACCAACAGGGCGAAGAACAGCACGCGCACTTCACTGGCGCGAACATCACGCAGCAACTGGCGCAGTGCCAGGCCGCCCAGACGGGACAGCGGCATATGGCTCACCGGGCCTCCATCGGCGCCACGAGGCGGCCCGCGTCCAGGCGGATCTGGCGCCGGCAGCGGCGGGCCAGGCGTTCGTCATGGGTGACCAGCACCAAGGTAGTGCCGCGCTCCTTGTTCAGCTCGAACAACAAGTCGCTGATGCGCTCGCCGGTGTGGCTGTCGAGGTTGCCGGTGGGCTCATCGGCGAACAGCACCGCAGGCTGCGCGGCGAAGGCGCGGGCAATTGCCACGCGCTGCTGCTCGCCGCCCGACAGCTGCCGGGGTGTGTGGCTCAGGCGCTTGCCCAGGCCGACCCGTTCCAGCAAGGTACGAGCCTGTTCGCGGGCGTCGCGGCGGCCGTCCAGCTCCAGCGGCAGCATGACATTTTCCAGGGCATTGAGGCTGTCGAGCAGCTGGAACGACTGGAACACGAAGCCCACATGTTCGGCGCGCACACGGGCGCGTTGGTCTTCATCCAGTGGCCCCAGATCGTGGCCGGCGAGCATGACTTTGCCAGCGCTGGGGCGGTCGAGGCCGGCGAGCAAGCCGAGCAGGGTCGACTTGCCAGAGCCGGAGGCGCCGACGATGGCCAGGCTGTCGCCTTGGGCCAGGTCGAGAGACAGTGCGTGGAGGATGGTAAGGTCTCCTTCCGCGCTGGGGACCACTTTGCTAAGGTTCTGCGCAACGAGAATGCTGGGGCTCATGGAGAATCCGATGCGAGTGTGGTGGTTGAGTGCCGGTCTGGCCCTGTATTGCCTGGCCCAGAGCGCAGCGGCGGGAACACTGCTGGTTGTTGGCGATAGTATCAGCGCCGGTTTTGGCCTGGATAGCCGCCAGGGCTGGGTGTCTCTCTTGCAGGCCCGCCTCAGGGACGAAGGTTTTGACGACAAAGTGGTCAATGCTTCGATCAGTGGCGACACCAGCGCAGGCGGCCAGGCGCGGCTGCCGGCGCTGCTTGCAGCACATAAACCGAGCCTGGTGGTGTTGGAGCTGGGCGGCAACGATGGCCTGCGCGGGCAGCCACCTGCTCAATTGCAACAAAATCTTGCCTCGATGATCGAGCACTCGCGTCAGGCAGGGGCCAAGGTGCTGCTATTGGGCATGCGCCTGCCGCCCAATTATGGTGTGCGTTACACCACTGCCTTTGCCAAGGTGTATGAACAGCTGGCAGCGGACAAACAGGTTCCTTTGGTGCCGTTTTTCCTCGAAGGGGTAGGGGGTGTACCCGAGCTGATGCAGGCTGATGGCATCCATCCGGCCCAGGGTGCCCAGCAGCGCCTGCTGGAAAATGCCTGGCCAGCGATAAAACCCTTGCTGTGAAGCTTTAAACGGGGGCGCCTTTCGGCTAATGTTGCGCCCCCCGTTTCGAGTGCTCCAAATGCCGCGCCCTGCCTGGTCCCTGTATGCCTATCAACTGATCGAGCCCGACGAACAGCTCGACTTGTTCGCCTGCCAGGAAATCCGCGTCCACCTCGTGGCCCGCCAGCTTGAGCTGGGCGTGCCGGTCGACCGTACCTTGTGCGGCGGCCTGCTGCCAGCCCAGCCACGTTGGTCGGGGGTGTCGCGATCGATCTATCGCGATGGCCGCCTGTGTGAGCTGTGTCGTGCCATCCTCGATGCCCAGCGACGTGGCATGCGCCCGGTGTGGCCAGAGCTGCACGGCAGCTGAACGACAGGCGCCTTTCATCATCTGAAACGTTTGCAACGTGCCAATGCCTCCCGCTTGCATCGGCGCGGGTGTACAATCGATTCTCTTGACCCACCTTTCGAAGGATTTACCGGATGTTGCCGCGCTTTCCTGCAGTCACCCGTAGCCTGTCCCTGGCCGCCCTGTTGGTAGCGGGCCCCGCTGCTGCGCTGGAGCTGCCACTGCCACCGCCCGGTGAAGACATCGTCGGCCAGGTGCATGTGATCAAGGCAAAGTACGAGGACACGTTCGCCGATATCGGCACCGCAAACGACCTCGGCTACCTGGAAATGATCGCCGCCAACCCGGGCGTAGACCCTTGGCTGCCAGGCGCCGGCACCGAGATCATCCTGCCGACCCGTTTCGTCCTGCCGCCGGGCCCGCGCGAAGGCATCGTCATCAACCTGGCCGAGTACCGCTTGTACTACTTCCCTAAGGGGCAGAGCGTGGTGTACACCTTCCCGCTGGGGATTGGTCGCGAGGGGTGGGGGTCGCCGATCGCCAACACCAAGATCACCGCCAAGACGCCGAACCCGACCTGGACGCCGCCCGCTTCGATTCGCAAAGAGCACGCAGCGGACGGTGACATCCTGCCGACTGTGGTGCCGGCTGGCCCGGACAACCCGCTGGGGCCGTTCAAGTTCACCTTGGGCGTGCCAGGCTACCTGATCCATGGTTCGAACAAGAAGTTCGGCATTGGCATGCGCACCAGTCACGGCTGCTTCCGCATGTTCAACAATAACGTGCTTGAACTGTCGAAGATGGTGCCGGTGGGGACTCCGGTGCGCATCATCAACGAGCCTTACAAGTTCGGTATCAGTGGCGGCAAGGTCTATCTTGAGGCACACACGCCGCTGGATGACCAGGGTAACCCGTCAGTTGTCGACAAACACACCGCCGTTATCAATACCTTGCTCAAGCGCGAAGACCTGGCCAATAACCTACGCATGAACTGGGACATGGTACGTGACGTGGTGGCCGCAGAAGATGGTATGCCGGTAGAAATTGCCGTGCCGGTGGAAAAGCAGGGCGGCGCACCGATGGTTACGAGCATTCCGCCCGAACTGCAGTAAGGTAATTTCGACACACCCAGGCCTGCCTTAGTGCAGGCCTTTTCGTACCTGCTGACCGCATTTTCGGTTTCAAAGGCAATAAAAAAGCCGACCCACAAGTGGGTCGGCTTCTTAACAATCCGTGAGGATTATTACTTGCGGCTGGCTTTGTCCAGCATACGCAGAGCGCGCTCGTTGGCTTCGTCAGCGGTCTGCTGAGCCTTCTGAGCGGCTGCCATTGCGTCGTCAGCCTTACGGTAGGCTTCGTCAGCACGAGCTTGAGCGCGAGCTGCTGCGTCTTCAGTCGCAGTCAGACGAGCTTCGGTTTCTTTGGATACGCTGCTGCAACCGGTAGCCAGAACTGCGGCCAGAGCCAGAGCAGAGAATTTCAGAACGTTGTTCATCGTGTTCCCCTTCAAGGACTTTCTATTAAAGAGCCATCTCTCAGGAAAGAGAAACTGGCCGGCGTACATAGTACCCATTACTTGTAGTAAGTAAACTGACAGAGCGCAAGAACTGCAAAAAAAATGTTGCTTGACCCCGCGCCGACAAGATTTGCGACGTGTCTGTGAAAAAAATGTGCAGGCTTCGCAAGCGGTTGTAGTGCAGGAACTTTTTTGTTGAACTAAGGGTGACTTTAACTGTCGATCAGCGTCTTAAGCGCTAGAGCATCCGGTGGCTGTTGGGCTGGCTTGGGAAAGTCACGCCGGGCGGCGTTTTGATCATTTTTAACCACCACCACCTTGAGCAATCCCGCTTGCGGTGCCTACTATCTTGTGAGCGCCAGAGGATCCAGGCGATTACAATCGTCCAATGGTCGAAGCGGAAACAGGTGGCGTAGAGGATTCTGTGCCGGATAAACCACCATCGGTTAAGGTAAGGGTCTGCCGAGAAGACCTGCGAGGAGTAGTGATGAGCGAAGCGCTGACCATCCACCATGACCAGGCCGGTCATCAGTTCGAGACCAACGTGGACGGTCATCGTGCCTATCTGACGTACATGGATCTGGGCAAGCAGACGCTGGACATCTATCGCACCTTCGTGCCCAACGCCCTGCGCGGCCGCGGGATTGCTGCCGCGCTGACCGAGCGCGCCCTGGAGTACGCCGAGCAGATGGGTTACACGGTGATCCCGTCTTGCTCGTATGTGGAGCGTTACATGGAGCGCCAACAGCGGCATTCGAGCAAGGCTTGAGCTGACGACTGGGCGCCAGGCACAACAAAAAACGCCGGGCAATGCCCGGCGTTTTTGTTCGCGCAATATTTAGCTGCGCTTACGCTGCGGCAGCACATCCTTGAGCTTGGCATGCATGCTGCGCAGGGTTTTCTCGGTAGCCGCCCAGTCGATGCAGGCGTCCGTGATCGACACCCCGTACTGCAACTCGTCGAGGTTTTTCGGAATCGACTGGCAACCCCAGTTCAGGTGGCTTTCGACCATCAGGCCGATGATCGACTGGTTGCCTTCGAGGATCTGGTTGGCGACGTTCTCCATCACCAGCGGTTGCAAGGCCGGGTCCTTGTTGGAGTTGGCATGGCTGCAGTCGACCATGATGTTGGCCTTGATCTTGGCCTTGGCCAGGTCCTGTTCGCACAGGGCGACGCTGACCGAGTCGTAGTTCGGCTTGCCATTGCCGCCGCGCAGTACCACGTGGCCGTATGGGTTGCCCTTGGTGGTGACGATCGACACGCCGCCTTCCTGGTTGATGCCCAGGAAGCGGTGCGGCTTGGACACCGACTGCAGGGCATTGATGGCAACGGTCAAGCCGCCGTCGGTGCCGTTTTTGAAACCCACCGCCGAGGACAGGCCCGATGCCATCTCGCGGTGTGTTTGCGATTCGGTGGTGCGGGCGCCGATGGCCGACCAGCTGATCAGGTCTTGCAGGTACTGCGGGGAAATCGGGTCGAGCGCTTCGGTGGCGGTCGGCAGGCCCATTTCGGCCAGGTCCAGCAGCAGCTTGCGGCCGATGTGCAGGCCGTCCTGGATCTTGAACGAGTCATCCAGGTACGGGTCGTTGATCAGGCCTTTCCAGCCGACGGTGGTACGCGGTTTTTCGAAGTACACGCGCATGACCAGGTACAGCGTATCGGACACTTCTTCGGCCAGCACTTTCAGGCGCTCGGCGTATTCGTGGGCAGCCTTGATGTCGTGGATGGAGCAAGGGCCGATCACGACAAACAGGCGATGGTCCTTGCCGTCGAGAATATTGCGCACCACTTCACGGCCGGCAGTCACGGTCTGCAGAGCCTTGGCGCTGAGGGGGATTTCCTTCTTGAGCTGATCAGGGGTGATCAGGGTCTCGTTGGAGGCAACGTTCAAGTCATCGATCGGTAAATCAGCCATCGTGTTACTCGTCAGGTCACGGTGCCGGCCGCCAACTATCCCCGTGCGGCCCAGCAGCAAGAAAAATCGCAGCGGGGAGCCGAACCTTAGCGCGTTACAGATGGCACGACAATGGGCTTAGCCCAGTCATTGTGGGGTTTTTACCTGAGCAAGGGTGTTGCGCGGGAATGGACTGCCCAGCGCTACGTAACCTGTGTAAAAAGAGAGCTGACTATATACCTGGAGATTGGCATGCATTCGCACACCCCTCGCATCGGCATCATCGGCAGTGGCGCCATCGGTGGCTTTTATGGGTTGATGCTGGCCCGGGCCGGTTTCGATGTGCATTTTCTGCTGCGCAGCGAGTATCAGGCCGTTTGTGAACAAGGGCTGAGCCTGGACAGTGCCGTGCATGGCGCACTGCAGATGAGGGTGCCGGCTTATGCCAGTGCCGCCGACATGCCGCCCTGTGACTGGCTCCTGATCGGGGCCAAGGCCACCAGCAACGAGCAGTTGGCACCGTTGATCGTCCAGGCCGCTGCGCCCGGCGCCAAGGTGGTGCTGTTGCAGAACGGCCTGGGGGTAGAGGAGCAGTTGCGTCCAGCCTTGCGTAGCGACATGCACCTGCTTGGCGGCCTGTGCTTCATCTGCGTTAACCGCGAGGCACCTGGTGTCATCCGCCACCAGGCTTTGGGTGCGGTCAACCTGGGGTATCACAGCGGGCCGGCCAGCGATTGCGGTGTCGCGCTGGTGAATGAGGGCGCTGGGTTGTTCCGGGCGGCGGGGATCGACTCGCAGGCCATGCCGAACCTGGCCTTGGCGCGCTGGCAGAAGCTGGTGTGGAACGTGCCTTACAACGGGCTGTCGGTGCTGCTGGGGGCCAGCACCACACCACTGATGGCCGACAGCAATACCCGCGCGCTGATACAGGCCTTGATGGCCGAGGTGGTGCAGGGCGCGGCAGCTTGTGGCCATGTGCTGCCGGAGGGCTATGCCGAGCACTTGTTCCAGGTGACTGAGCGCATGCCCGACTACTGGCCGAGCATGTATCACGACCACACCCACAAACGCCCCTTGGAGCTGGGGGCCATCTATGCCGAGCCGCTGGCACGCGCACGGGCGGCAGGCTGCAGCCTGCCGCGCGTTGAGATGCTGTACCAGGCGCTGAGTTTCATCGACCGCAGCAACCGGCCTGCCTGAAGGTGGTGGAGGCTTCGGCGGGGCCCTGCAGCCCACGGCAGCAGCGCGCCGGACGGCAAAGCGAGCGTCCGGCACGCTGCTAAGCTGAAGCTTGCTCTGCCGCTGCGGCAGTCGAGGAGGTCGAATGATCCGCTCCATGCTGTACGCCACCGACCTCGGTGTCTACGCCCCTTTCGTGATGCAACACGCGCTGGCCCTGGCGCGCACGTTCAGTGCCGAGTTGTATGTAATACACGCGGTAGAGCCGATGGGCCAGTTCGCCGAATCCCTCCTGCAAAGTTACCTCGATGAGCAGACGCTCGACCAGTTGCACAGCCAGGGGGTGAATACCGTGATGGCGAACATAGAGCAGCGTGTGCTGGAAAACTTTCGTGACGAGTTGGGCGAAGAGGCTGACCTGGCGGTGATCAAGGCCGTGCGGGTGCGGCAGGGTGACCCGGCACAGGTGATTCTCGACCAGGCCCAGCGGCTAAGTGTCGACCTGTTGATATTCGGTAGCCACAGTGCGGGTGCCGGGGTGGATGTACCGCTGGGGCGCACGGCGGTGCGGCTGCTGCAGCTGTCGCCGGTGCCCGTGTACATGGTGCCCTTGGCGCAGCATCTAGGGCGTAGGAAGGCATGAAGATAGGTGTAGGCCGTTTCCGTGGGCATGTAACAAAATAGTTCTAGATTTATTTCAGAAACCACTAATATAGTTATATATCGTCGCTGCCTGCTGCTGCGGACTCATCGCTGAACCGAGGGAAACCTATGAAGCTTCAACAACTGCGCTACATCTGGGAAGTGGCGCACCATGACCTCAACGTCTCCGCGACGGCGCAGAGCCTGTATACCTCCCAGCCAGGGATCAGCAAGCAGATCCGCCTGCTCGAAGACGAGTTGGGTGTTGAAGTCTTTGCCCGCAGCGGCAAGCATTTGACCCGCGTTACCCCGGCCGGTGAGCGCATCATCAATACAGCAGGCGAAATCCTGCGCAAGGTCGAGAGCATCAAGCAGATTGCCCAGGAATTCTCCAACGAGAAGAAGGGCACACTGTCCATCGCCACCACCCACACCCAGGCGCGCTATGCGTTGCCGCCGGTTATCAGCAGCTTCATCAAGCAGTATCCGGAAGTGTCCCTGCACATGCACCAGGGTTCGCCCATGCAGATTGCCGAGATGGCTGCGGACGGTACGGTCGACTTCGCCATCGCTACCGAGGCGCTGGAGCTGTTTGGCGACCTGATCATGATGCCGTGCTACAAGTGGAACCGTTGCGTCGTGGTGCCACAAGGCCACCCGCTGGCCAAGCTGCCGAAATTGACCCTGGAAGCAGTCGCCGAATACCCGATCGTCACCTACGTGTTCGGCTTCACCGGGCGCTCGAAGCTGGATGAGGCTTTCAATCACCGCGGTCTTACGCCAAAAGTGGTCTTCACCGCGGCTGACGCCGACGTGATCAAGACTTATGTGCGCCTGGGGCTGGGCGTGGGTATCGTCGCCGGCATGGCTGTGGATGCCAAGCTCGACAGTGATTTGGTGGCGCTGGATGCCAGTGAGCTGTTCGAAGCCAGTATCACCAAGATCGGCTTCCGTCGCGGTACCTTCCTGCGTGGCTTCATGTGCGACTTCATCGAGAAGTTTGCCCCGCACCTGACCCGTGAAGTGATGGCCAAGGCCATTCAGTGCCATAACAAGCAAGAGCTGGAAGAATTGTTCGAAGGCGTCGAGCTGCCGGTGCACTGATTCGGGAATGATGGGGCCGCTTTGGGAGTAACTGTCTAGCTCAATTTCTAAAAGCTGGCGCGATCTCTGTGGGAGATCACCCAGCCCTTCCGGGCTGCGCTGTCGCGCAGCAAACATGAGGTGTACGGCTTTAGATCCGCAGCGACGCTGACATTTTGAGAAAGAAAAGGCGGTTGGCCCGGTAGGG
>NZ_JBICJS010000041.1:0-954 GCF_043103305.1 Pseudomonas sp. YQ_5
CGAGGGCGAGACCATGAAAAAGCATAGTTCGAAACACGATTCCCTGTCTTCCACTGATGTGGAGCTTTGCACAACCATCTGCGTAGACCTGGCCAAACAGGTCTTCCAATTAGCAGGCGAGGACGCTACTGGTCGGGTGATCTACGAAGATCGCATCAAATCCCGCCAAGCGTTCCATGATTTCCTGCTCAAGCTGCCAACGACCGTGGCCGTCTTGATGGAATGCGGTCCAGGTGCACAAGCTTGGGCCAGACTGCTGCAGGCCAAAGGTAATCCGGTTCGCATCCTGCCGGCGCAACGTGTCGCCGAACATCGCAGCGGTGCAAAGAACGATCGTAACGACTGCTATGCCATTTTGCGTGCCGGTCGCGATACGAGCATCGCTTCGATACCGATCAAGAGCACCACAGCACTGGCTATTCAAGCGCTGCACCGTATCCGGCGCGGTAACATCAAGCGACATACCGCGCTGGGTAATCAGATCCGTGGTTTGCTACTTGAGCATGGCGTATCCATGCCCCAGGGTGATGCCGCGATCAATAAGCATGTGCCTCAGGCGCTTGAGGATGCTTCCTTGCCTCTGCCCGACTTGTTGCGCGAGTTGCTCGATGAGTTGCTGATGGACTGGTTGTCTTTAGGTGAACGCATAACGGTGCTGAGCCGGCGGCTCGAAGCGACTGCCCAGGAGGATAAAGTCGCTCAGCGACTGATCACCATTCGCGGCGTCGGCCCTATCATTGCCACGGCGATCGTGGCGAAACAGACCGACCCCAGCCGCTTCGCCAGTGGCCGAATGTATTCCGCCTTCTTCGGTATCGTGCCCGATCAGCACAGCAGCGGAAACAAAATCAGATTGGGCAAGATGAGCAAGCGCGGTGACGGCTACATACGCAGCCTGCTGATCCAGGGCGCCCATTCTGTTTTGAGTCAGTTAAGGCCTGATTCCGATCAGCC